>NZ_BOVJ01000029.1 GCF_018403665.1 Paenibacillus cisolokensis | reverse complement strand
GGGAGCGACAGCATGAGCGAAAAAGCCTTGTCGCACAAGGGGTTTGAGGCTCGTTTTCGCGAACCTCCGTTTTGCCTATTCCAAAACAGCAATTTTTCTGCCGGAAATTCCAAAACGCCAGGCACAGCAAGGAGTGCGAACCTCCCAGGGAATTCATGTGCGCTTGAGGTTCGCACTTCATACTATTGTCGTCGATAAGCCTAACGTAAAGCGTGTTCTAAACGCTCGGAAATCGGCGGCTCGCCGACCGCTGATCTTGAACTCAACATATCATCGGGACCAAACGGCGTCAAGAGCATGACACGCATAAACAGTTCCTCCAACAGCCTGGCTGTTTCCATACCAAAACCACGCCAAAAGGCACAACCCCGTTAACCCGCCGGGGCTGTGCCTTGCCGCTCCGATATGCGCCGATCCGACAATATGCCCGCTTTCCGCCCGCTTATCGGATCGAAACGTTGTAATGTCTGAGCCACAGATCGGTCTGCCACAAATAAGCGAACAGCTGCGGGCCGCCCATGAGCTGGCCGAACCACGGCGTATTGCTGGCCGCCTGTTCGGACTCCGCGAGCTCCCGCACTTTTTTTACATTAATAAGCGGCAGGAGCGGAGAGGACGGATCATCCAGAACGTCCAGCAGCAGTTGCTTGACCGCGGCGAGATAGTTCGGATTGTGCGTTTTCGGATATGGGCTTTTTTGCGGTACAGCACGTCGTCCGGCAGCACGCCGCGCAGCGCTTGGCGCAGGATGCCTTTTTCGCGGTCGCCGGCGGTTTTGATCGCCCACGGAATGTTCCATACGTATTCGACGAGCCGGTGGTCGCAGTAAGGTACGCGAACCTCCAGTCCGACCGCCATGCTCATCCGGTCTTTGCGGTCCAGCAACGTCGGCATGAAGCGGGTAATGTTCAGGTAAGACATCTCCCTCATACGCCGCTCCCGGTCGTTTTCGCCGGCGAGGCGGGGCACTTCGGCGATCGCTTCCTCATAACGTTCGCGAATGTAATCGAGCGGCCGGATCCAGGCCACAGCGTCGGGCGAGAGCAGATCGGCGCGCACGGCGGATGCGAGCGACCAGGGAAAAGTGTTCGCGTTCAGCGCATCTTCGCGATGAAACCACGGATAGCCGCCGAAAATTTCATCCGCCGCCTCTCCGGAGAGCGCGACGGTCGCTTCTTTCTTGATTTCCCGGCAAAACAGCAGCAGCGACGCGTCCACGTCGGCCATTCCCGGCAAATCCCTCGCCAGCACGGCATCGCGGAGCGCGGCCGCAAGCTCGGGCGTATCGAACGTCACCGCGTGGTGGACGGTGCCCAGATGGCTGCTCATCCGTTCGATCCACGGGGCATCGGCGCCCGGTTGAAAAGCATGCGCCCGAAAATGCTTGTCATTGTCCGCGTAGTCGACCGAGAACGTATGCACCGCACCCTGGCCGGTCCGGTTGTAATAATCGACGGCAAGCGCCGTCAGGGCGCTGGAGTCGAGCCCGCCGGACAGCAGCGTGCAGATCGGCACATCCGATACGAGCTGGCGCTCCACCGTATCGCGCAGCAGCTCGCCGACCCGTTCGGCAGTCGCTTCCTCGTTCTCTTCGTGCGGACGGACTTCCAGCTGCCAATAGATTCGCTCGGCAATGCCTTCGCGCGACACCTTCAGCCAGCGGCCGGGACGCAATTCCTCGAGATGGTGATAAACGCCGTGTCCCGGCGTGCGGGCCGGCCCGATCGCGAATATTTCGGCCAAGCCTTCCGCTCCGATTTCGGCGCTGACGGCGGGATGAGCCAATATCGCCTTCGGCTCGGAACCGAAAATGAACAATCCGTCGATCCGGCTGAAAAACAACGGCTTTACGCCGAGCCGGTCGCGGGCGAGAAACAGCTCCTCGCGTGCACCGTCCCAAACGGCGAAGGCGAAAATGCCGTTTAGCCGCTCCAGGCAAGCAGCCCCCCATTCCATGTAGGCGACAAGCAGCACTTCCGTGTCGCAAGTTGTCGTAAAGCGACGTCCCCGGTTTTCCAGCTCCCGTTTCAATTCCGCAGCGTTGTATAATTCTCCGTTGTATACGATGACATACGCATCCTCTTCCGACGAGCGGATCATGGGCTGCGCTCCGTTCTCAGGGTCGATCACCGCAAGGCGGCGATGTCCGAGCGCGCACGGTCCGGCGATCCACGTGCCGGCTGCGTCCGGTCCGCGAGCAGCGAGCGTTTCGGTCATCCTCTCCAGGATGTCGCTTTGCCGGGTCAGGTCACGGGTCCAATCGATCCAACCGGTGATGCCGCACATGTTCTCATCCCTCTCTTTGCTGAACTCCCTCTGCAATCATAAAACAGGTATATGCGTAAGACCGGATAAAATGTCTGTCCCCAAGGGATGCTAGCGTAAGAAGGCACAGGCGGGCGATGGAAAGGAGGACTTTCGAGCATGGATAACGGAGGGGGCGAGACGGCCCGCAAACGTTATTACGTATCGGTCGGAGCCGGCCAAATTTTGGAGGATCCGACCGCGGCGCCCTATGAGTTGGTCATCATGGCGAACGAAGAAGAGCTGAACCGGCTGCAGGAGTTGTTCGAGGAAATAAGCAGCTTCGATGAAGCGCAGGCGTTTCACTTTGGCTCGCACCCGTTTGGCAAAGCGACGAGACAGGAAATCGACGGCGGCTACAGCTATTTGATCGATTCGATTTACCGTCTGTTGTACGAATGCGGAACGGATGAAACGAAACGTCATATTGAATCGATGCAGTTGTTATAATCGCGGCTTTGCGCGGGCGTTACCGCGAATTTTCTTAATAAGGAGGGATAACCGGTGAGTGAAACGAAACAGAACAAAGGCAACCAGTATGCGCAAAAAGGCGAGACGTTTGCGGAAAATGTCCTGGATAAAAATGTGAAGCAGCCGGCGCAAAACAATCCGAGCGAAAGCGTTCGGCGCTAATCCGTCATTCCCGGTTTTCCATAAGACATAATGACCATGCGGCGAGCATATCGTGAATAGTGGGGAAACAAGAACGATCCATGGGAGAGGAGCCGGCCGGGAAGAGCCATCCTGGGACATGGAGGAATGGGAATGAGCGCGGAACTGCTTATTCAATTGCTCATGCTCGTCGTGATGATCATCGGTCTAGCCGGCCTGTCGGATCGCTCGTAAGTTTCCTTGCTGGGACGGGATGCGCGTTTTCTTCCTGACGCGCCGCTCCCGTTTTTTGTTTTTGGCTCTATTCGCCCTCGCCTATCCGGCCGCGGGGCGGCTAATCGCGAAGCTCCAGGACCTTATTCGCTCGCTCCAGCCCGCTGTGAAACTGCCACCAGTCCCGAAATTGCTTGCTTTACTCCGGCTCGCGGCGGCTGGCATCCGGAAGATGAGACAATAGAGGACAATGCTGCAAAAGTGCAGTATTTCCGGGGGGAAATGAACCAAAACGCGAAAATTTCTGCGATAATGCAATTTTTTGCCTCCGTTCAAGCCAGACAAGTGAAAACCGTCCCAAAATATTATATTTTCGCAGGATTTTGCATCATAGTCATCTATTCGGGCCAAAATTCCTGTATTTTTGCAACTTTTTCGCCAAAGCGATCAGCCCGAAGAAGGGGCGCTAAAGGCGGGCACCGACGGAGGGCGACGATTTGACGGAAGGCGCGGACGGTTAAAAAGGCAAAAACAAAGACCGCGACAGGCGCGGTCTTGTGGCATATGTATTCACTGGCGTCCCAGGAGGGATTCGAACCCCCGACCGACGGCTTAGAAGGCCGTTGCTCTATCCAGCTGAGCTACTGGGACAAGTTTTCAGCGCATCCGTTCGGGGATGCCGCTAAGTCGCAATGCTGGAGCGGGTGAAGGGAATCGAACCCTCGCCTCAAGCTTGGGAAGCTGGCGTTCTACCATTGAACTACACCCGCACAGTACTAGTTAATATATCATAATCCCCGGTTCGAATCAATGGGAAAAATTCATTTTTGCGACAAAATCCTTTTTATTTTAGAATCGACGTGATATAATCAATCCAACTGAAAGCATAGCGACACGAGCGCTTGAATGACAAGGCGGTGTTACCATTACAGCTCCGAACGATCCGCCTCGTGAAGATAAAGGCGGCAAAGAAAACGTCTACCTCTTTCCGAAGATGCTGGACCATTACCAGATTCAATTGACGCGCCTGCTGGAAGCGGAGCAATACGGGGAAGCGAAGGCGCTCCTCCGTTTTCTTCTCCAGGTCCGGGGGGAAGAGCGCCGGAATTACGAAGAGTGGGAAAATTTGCTGACATGGCTGAATATGGCTTTTCCGGACAGCGAAACGTCCGAAGAAGACGACGATGGCGATGAGGAGGAGAAGCTGCGCCAGGACGCGCTGAATCCTGCCGACCATGACGAGGCCTATGTCAGGCAGGTGCTGTACATTATGCGCCATCACCCGATGATGGATCAGCAAATATTGGCTATCGAGCGGGCGGTGCATCTTCGGCATGAGGACGTCGATCGGGAAATTATCGAATGGCTCGAAGAAGAAGATGTGCATCCGGTCGTGCAGTTCAAAGCGCTGCAATGCCTTCGCAAACGCGGAGCGCAAGGCGTGCTGACGCTGGAACGGCTCGGCGAGACGATCCAGGTGGAGATCGGGGATGTTCCGCTGACGATGAACGATTTTCCCGAACCGGTATTGCGCGTGCTGGAACGGGTAGAGGCGAGCGTGGAGGCGGACGATCCGACGCTTCCTCATTTTGCCCGCGAACTTTGGAAAGAGAGCTTGCAGTTCCTATACGGCACTTCGGCTTACAAACGGCTGCTGCAGGACGACGATGAGACGGTGGATTGTTACGCGGCGGCGCTTCATCTCACGCTGCTGCTGACCGTATACGGCTCGGCGGATGAAGAAGAGGTGAGGGATACGTACGGCATTACCGGCGAGCTGCGCTTCCGGTATGAGCAGGCGTACCGCTCTTTGCGGCAGATTACCGATTTTCACTCGGATGAAAGCGGGCCCGAGCCTTGAAATCCGCCAGGATGTAATTTATAATGGAATGGTTTATTGAGCGTGACTCCCGTTTAAAATAGGATGTGTAATTCGGAGGGGAAAGCATAAAATGAAAGCAACCTGGGAAAAAATAGACAAGAACGTCGTCGCGATCGACGTGGAAGTCGATGCCGAAAAAGTAGCCGAGGCGCTTGACAAGGCTTTTAAGAAAGTCGTGGCCAAAGTAAACGTGCCCGGATTCCGCAAAGGCAAAGTGCCGCGTGCGATATTCGAAGCGCGCTTCGGCGTCGAGAGCCTGTATCAGGACGCGATCGACATTATTTTGCCGGACGCTTATGCCGATGCCGTGAAAGAAACCGGCGTTCAGCCCGTTGACCGCCCGGAAATCGACGTCGAGCAATTCGGCAAAGGACAAGCCTTCAAATTCAAGGCGAAGGTGACGGTAAAGCCGGAAGTGAAATTGGGCGAGTACAAAGGCCTGGAAGTTCCCGCCGGCAATACGGAAGTGACCGAAGAGGAAATTAACGCCGAGCTGGAACGGCTGCAGCAGCGTCACGCCGAGTTGGTCGTAGTCGAAGAAGATGCGGCTCAGAACGGCGACATTACGATCATCGATTTCGAAGGCTTCGTCGACGGCGAGCCGTTCGAGGGAGGCAAGGGCGAGCGCTACAATCTCGAGCTCGGCTCGGGTTCGTTCATCCCCGGCTTCGAGGAGCAGATTGTCGGCATGCGTACGGGGGACTACAAAGATGTGGAAGTGACGTTCCCGGAAAATTACCACGCCGAGAATCTGGCAGGCAAACCGGCGGTCTTCAAAGTGAAGCTTCATGAGATCAAACGGAAAAATTTGCCGGCTCTCGACGATGAATTCGCCAAAGACGTCAGCGAGTTCGAAACGCTTGAGGAGTTCAAGCAAGATCTGGCTGCGAAGCTGAAAGAGCGCAAAGAGAAAGAAAACGAGCAGGCCCGCGAAACCGCGGTTGTGGAAAAAGCGGCGGAAGCGGCCGAAATCGACATCCCCGAAGTGATGATCGAGAACGAAACGGACTACATGATTCGCGATTTCGAGAACCGCCTGCGGATGCAGGGGATGAATCTCGAGCTGTATTACCAATTCTCCGGTCAAGATGAGGCGCAACTGCGCGAGCAGATGAAGGGCGACGCCGAGAAGCGCGTCCGCAATACGCTTGTACTGGAGCAAATCGCTAAAGTCGAAAATATCGAAGTGACCGACGAGGATGTACAAGCCGAGCTGGAGAAGCTTGCCGAACAGTACAAACGTCCGGTGGACGAGTTGAAGGAGCTGTTCGAACGCAACGGAACGCTCGACAACCTGAAAGAAGATCTGTCCATTCGCAAAACGGTTCGGTTTTTGCTTGAAAACAGCAAACAAACGAGCGAAGTCGCATAACGCGAACCGGTACGAAGGCTTCGATAACGAAATTGGGCACGTGAAAACTACCACGTGCCTTATTTTACCACCGAAATACATACCAGCTTCCTTCGCGACGCCGGAACGGCAAGGCGAAACGAAGCTTCTCCCGTCGATCGGGATCTTACATAACACATACTGGCGAAATCAGGCGCATTCCCGGTACATAAGCGGTGGATCTGTTCGTATACTGTATAAAGGCGAGAAAATGACAGCGAACGGCCGACGTGTTACAATGTATTATGCAAGTCACAGTCCAATAAGAAAAGAGGTTGGTCGTCATGAATTTGGTACCGATTGTCGTCGAGCAAACGAATCGTGGTGAGCGTTCTTACGATATATACTCCCGCCTGCTGAAGGACCGGATCATTTTCCTGGGCAGCGCCATTGATGACGACGTGGCCAATTCCGTCATCGCGCAGTTGCTGTTTCTGGCCGCTGACGATCCGGACAAGGATATTCACTTGTATATTAACTCGCCCGGCGGTTCGGTAACTGCCGGTCTGGGCATTTACGATACGATGCAATATATCAAGCCCGACGTATCCACCATTTGCGTCGGGTTGGCGGCCAGCATGGGTTCTCTGCTGCTGACTGCCGGCGCCAAGGGCAAGCGGTTCGCGCTGCCGAACAGTGAAGTCATGATACACCAGCCGCTCGGCGGCGTCCGGGGACAGGCGACGGACATCAAAATCCATGCTGACTGGATTTTGAGGACGAAGCAAAAGTTGAACCAGATTTATGTAGAACGTACAGGTCAGCCGTACGAAAAAATCGACCGCGACACCGACCGCGACTACTTTATGAGCGCGGAGGAAGCGATGGCCTACGGGCTGATCGACAAGGTCATCGACAAGCCGTTGTCGGCCGTCTGACCAATTGGAACGAAGGAGTGAAGACATGTTTAAATTTAACGACGAGAAAGGCCAGCTGAAATGTTCCTTCTGCGGCAAGTCGCAGGATCAGGTTCGCAAGCTGGTAGCCGGTCCGGGCGTTTATATATGTGACGAGTGCATCGAACTGTGCACGGAAATTGTGGAAGAGGAGCTCGGCCACGAAGAAGAGCTCGAAATGAAAGACATTCCGAAGCCACGGGATATTCGCAACATTCTCGACCAATACGTCATCGGGCAAGACAACGCGAAGAAGTCGCTGGCTGTTGCGGTTTACAACCACTACAAGCGAATCAATTCGCAGAGCAAGATCGAGGATGTCGAGCTTCAGAAGAGCAACATTTTGCTGCTCGGCCCGACGGGCTCGGGCAAGACGCTGCTCGCTCAGACGATGGCCAAAATTTTGAACGTGCCGTTCGCCATCGCGGACGCCACGTCGTTGACGGAAGCGGGATACGTCGGAGAAGACGTCGAGAATATTTTGCTGAAGCTGATTCAGGCTGCCGACTATGACGTCGAGAAAGCCGAGCGCGGCATCATCTACATCGACGAGATCGACAAAGTGGCCCGCAAATCCGAAAACCCGTCGATTACGCGCGACGTGTCCGGAGAAGGCGTGCAGCAGGCGCTGCTCAAAATTCTTGAAGGCACGGTCGCTTCGGTGCCGCCGCAAGGCGGGCGGAAGCATCCGCATCAGGAGTTCATCCAGATCGATACGACGAACATTCTGTTCATCTGCGGCGGCGCCTTCGACGGGCTGGAGCAGATTATCAAGCGCAGAATCGGCAAAAGGTGATCGGCTTCAACACGGCGGGCGACGGCCAGAAGGAATTGAAGCCGGGCGAATACCTGTCGATGGTTTTGCCGGAGGATCTGCTTAAATTCGGCCTTATTCCGGAGTTTGTCGGCCGTCTGCCGGTCATCTCGACGCTGGAGCCGCTTGACGAGAAGGCGCTTGTCCGCATCCTGTCCGAGCCGAAGAACGCGCTGGTCAAACAGTACCAGAAGCTGCTGGAGATGGACAATGTCAAGCTGGAGTTCGAGCCGGCGGCGCTTGAAGCGATCGCCAAGGAAGCGATCAAGCGCAATACGGGTGCGCGCGGATTGCGCGCCATTATCGAAGGGATTATGCTGGATGTGATGTATGAGGTGCCGTCCCGGGACGACGTGGGCACCTGCGTCATTACCGAGAAGGTCGTACAGGAACGCATTATGCCGGAGTTGACGTCCAAGAAAGGGAAGAAGAAGGAAGAAAGCGCCTGATTGCAGGGGCGGCCGATTACCGTCATCGATTCCACCCTCCGGGCGGCTCGGACAGCCGCAGCCGGCGGGTGGACTTTGGCGTTATGGGAGAGATTCCTTATGTATTTGCGACAACAAACGCGGCCTGTCAAAGTCGGAAACTTGACGATCGGCGGCTCGAATGAAGTAATCATCCAAAGCATGTGCACGACGAAAACGGCGGATGTCGAAGCGACCGTGGCGGAAATTCTCCGTCTGGAGGAAGCGGGTTGCCAAATCGTCCGCGTAACGGTGAACAACAAGGAAGCGGCGGAAGCGCTGAAGGAGATCAAGAAACGGATTCATATTCCGCTCGTCGCGGATATCCATTTCGATTACCGGCTGGCGCTTGCCGCCATTGAGAACGGCGTGGACAAAGTCCGCATCAATCCGGGCAATATCGGCCGCCGCGAGAAAGTCGAGGCGGTCGTCAAAGCGTGCAAGGAGCGGGGCATCCCGATCCGGATCGGCGTCAATGCCGGTTCGCTTGAAAATCATCTGCTTGAAAAATACGGCTATCCGACGCCGGAAGCGATGGTCGAAAGCGCCTTGTACCATATCGGTATTCTGGAAGACCTGGACTTCCATGACATTATCGTTTCGCTTAAAGCTTCGGACGTGCCGATGGCCATCAAGGCGTACACGATGGCGGCCGAGAAAATTGCCTATCCGCTCCATCTTGGCATTACGGAGGCCGGAACGCTTCACGCCGGTACGATCAAAAGCTCCGCGGGCATCGGTGCGCTGCTGGCGATGGGCATCGGCAACACGGTTCGGATCAGTCTGAGCGCCGACCCGGTCGAAGAGGTGAAGGTCGCCCGGGAGCTGCTCAAAACATTCGGCCTCATTACGAATGCGGCGACGCTCGTCTCCTGTCCGACCTGCGGCCGTCTCGATATCGACCTGTTCTCCATCGCCAACGAGGTGGAGGAGTATATCGCGAACATCAAAGTGCCGATCAAAGTGTCGGTGCTGGGCTGCGCGGTGAACGGTCCGGGCGAGGCGCGCGAAGCCGACATCGGCATCGCCGGCGCCCGCGGGGAAGGGATGCTGTTCCGTTACGGCGAAATGATCCGCAAAGTTCCGGAAGCCGAGCTGCTGAACGAACTGAAAAAAGAAATCGACAACATCGTGCGGGTATACGAGGAAACGGGCGAAATTCCCGGACGTAAACGCCAGCACGCATAATCGCATCCAAAACCTTCGGCGGCGCGCCCCGAAAACGGCGCGTACCGAAGGTTTTTTTCTCCCTGGAACGGCGATTATTCCTCGCAAGCGGAGGCAATACTGTAGAGTATGACTTTACTGCCGGTTTTTGCTTGAGAGGAGCGAGGAACAAATGACATTAAGCGTCGTGTTGATGCTGATCCAGGTATTTTTTGCGGTCGTGATCGGACTGTACTTTTGGAATTTGCTGCGCAATCAGAAAACGAACCGTTCGGCAGTCGACCGCGAGTCGCGCAAGGAGATGGACAAGCTGCGGAAGCTGCGCTCCATTTCCCTGACGAAGCCGCTGGCGGAGAAGACGAGACCGCAGACGATGCACGATATTGTCGGTCAGCGAGACGGCCTGCGCGCGCTCAAGGCCGCCTTGTGCAGCGCCAATCCGCAGCACGTTATCATATATGGCCCTCCGGGCGTCGGCAAAACGGCGGCCGCGCGCGTCGTATTGGAGGAAGCGAAAAAAATCCCGCATCCCCGTTTTGCCGGATGCGAAATTTACGGAGATCGATGCGACGACGGCCCGGTTCGACGAACGGGGCATCGCCGATCCGCTTATCGGCTCGGTGCACGATCCGATCTATCAAGGGGCGGGCGCCATGGGCGTCGCCGGTATTCCGCAGCCCAAGCCGGGAGCGGTGACGAAGGCGCACGGCGGCCTGCTGTTTATCGACGAGATCGGCGAATTGCATCCGATCCAGATGAATAAGTTATTAAAAGTGCTGGAAGACCGGAAAGTGTTTCTCGAAAGCGCGTATTACAATTCGGAAGACACGAACATTCCGAGCTACATTCACGATATATTCGAGAACGGACTTCCCGCCGATTTCCGTCTTGTCGGCGCGACGACGCGGTCTCCGCAAGAGATTCCGCCCGCGCTTCGTTCGAGATGCATGGAAGTCTACTTCCGTCCGCTGCTTGCGGACGAAATCGGTCAGATCGCCGAGCACGCGGTCAAAAAATCGGATTTCCCCCTTGTCCGGCAGCGATCGAAGTGGTCAAAAAATATGCGACGAACGGCCGCGAAGCCGTAAACGTCATCCAATTGGCCGCCGGGCTTGCGCTGTCCGAGAAGCGGTCCGAAATTACGGCGGCCGATGTGGAATGGGTAGTCAACAGCAGCCAAATTCCGCCTCGTCCCGACCGGAAGGTACCGTCCGCCCCGCAGATCGGTCTGGTCAACGGCCTGGCCGTCTACGGGCCGAATATGGGGACGCTGCTTGAAATCGAGGTCAGCGCCATCCCGGTCAAGAACGGCAAAGGGCAGTATACGATTACGGGCGTAGTGGACGAGGAGGAGCTCGGCGGAGGGCAGCGGACGCTGCGCCGCAAAAGCATGGCGAAGGGGTCGGTAGAAAATGTGCTGACCGTGCTGCGCCGCCTGGACATGAAGCCGGAAAATTACGATCTGCATATCAATTTTCCCGGCGGCACGCCGATCGACGGCCCTTCCGCCGGCGTTGCCATGGCCACGGCGATCGCTTCGGCCATCAAGGGGATACCCGTGGACAACAAGCTGGCGATGACCGGCGAGGTGAGCATTCACGGCAACGTGAAGCCGGTCGGCGGCGTGCTGGCCAAGGTGGAGGCCGCTTTTCAGGCGGGAGCGGAACGCGTCATCGTCCCGAAGGAGAACTGGCAGGCCATATTCGAGGATTTGCAGGGATTGAAGGTCATACCGTGCGAACGCGTGGAAGAAGTGTTCGACATCGTTTTTCCGGCGGAGCACAAAGCTTCGATTCCGGTGGAGACGCCCGCCGCGGGCGATGTATATATCGCGTCGAATCTGCCCTATTTGCAGGCCGATTCGGCAGAATGATAAAATGGGAATGCAGAAGATTGGAGGTGCTGGTATGGTACCTGGGAAAGGGAAGGGGAAAGGCCGCCGGTTGCCCTTGCTTCCGCTCCGGGGGCTTCTTGTCTATCCCAGCATGGTGCTCCATCTGGACGTGGGCAGAGAAAAATCGGTTCGCGCGCTGGAGAGCGCCATGGTTGACGATCACATGATTCTGTTATGTTCCCAATCGGAAGTCAATATCGAGGAGCCGACGAGGGAAGACATTTATAGGGTCGGTACTATCGCCAAGGTGCGGCAAATGCTGAAGCTGCCCAACGGTACGATTCGCGTTCTGGTTGAGGGGGTAGTCCGCGCCGAGATTACCGAATATTTATCCAATGAACAGTTTTACGAGGTAATGGTGAAGGAACTGCCTGAGCCGTCAGTCGACGATCCCGAAGTGGATGCGCTCATGCGGACGGTGCTCGGCCAATTTGAAAATTATATTCATCTGTCCAAAAAAGTGACGCCGGAAACGCTTGCCGCCGTATCGGATATCGACGAACCCGGGCGGCTTGCGGATGTCATTACGAGCCATCTGTCTCTGAAAATTAAAGATAAGCAGGAAATTTTGGAGACGGTCGACGTCCGGGCGCGGCTGGAGAAGCTGCTTGACATTCTGAACAACGAGCGGGAAGTGCTCGAGCTCGAGCGGAAGATCAGCCAGCGCGTCAAGAAGCAGATGGAGAAGACGCAGAAGGAGTACTATCTGCGCGAGCAGATGAAGGCGATTCAGAAGGAACTGGGCGACAAGGAGGGACGCGCCGGCGAAGTGGAGGAGCTGCGAAGCCAACTCGCCGAAGCCGGAGTGCCCGACAAGGTCCGGGAAAAGATCGAAAAGGAAATCGACCGGCTCGAAAAAATGCCCTCGACCTCGGCGGAAGGGGGCGTCATTCGCAATTATATCGATTGGCTGTTGTCTTTGCCCTGGACGAAGAAAACGGAAGACGATCTGGATCTGGCCAATGCCGAGCGGATACTGGATGAGGATCATTACGGCCTGGAGAAGCCGAAGGAACGCGTCCTGGAATATTTGGCGGTGCAGAAGCTCGTCAAGAAGCTGAAAGGACCGATACTCTGTTTCGTCGGACCGCCGGGCGTCGGCAAGACGTCGCTTGCGCGCTCGATCGCCAAGTCGCTCGGCCGGCAATTCGTCCGGATTTCGCTCGGCGGGGTGCGCGACGAAGCCGAAATCCGCGGTCACCGGCGCACATACGTGGGCGCTATGCCGGGCCGAATCATTCAGGGGATGAAAAACGCCGGCACCGTCAATCCGGTGTTCCTGCTCGACGAGATCGACAAAATGGCGATGGACTTCCGCGGCGATCCGGCGTCGGCGCTGCTCGAAGTGCTCGATCCGGAGCAGAACGGAACGTTCAGCGACCATTTTATCGAAGTGCCTTACGATCTGTCGAACGTCATGTTCGTGACGACCGCGAATGCGCTTCACAATATTCCGCGTCCGTTGCTCGACCGGATGGAAGTGCTGTACATTCCGGGATATACGGAGCTCGAAAAAATCCAGATCGCCCGCCGCTACCTGCTGCCGAAGCAAAAGCGCGAGCACGGTCTGGAAGACGATGCGCTGCGGCTCGAGGACGATGCGCTGCTGCAGCTTATCCGCGAATATACGCGGGAATCGGGCGTGCGCAATTTGGAGCAGCAGGTGGCTGCGCTGTGCCGAAAAGCGGCGAAGCAGCTCGTCTCCGCTCCGGATTCCGCGCCCATCGTCGTGGACGTCGATCAGATCAGGGAGTGGCTCGGTCCGGCGAAATTCCGATACGGGCTTGCGGAGCAGGAGGATCAGATCGGAGCGGTTACGGGGCTGGCCTGGACCGAGGTGGGCGGAGATACGCTGGTGATCGAAGTGACCGTCATGCCGGGCAGCGGCAAGCTGACGCTTACCGGCAAGCTCGGCGATGTGATGAAGGAGTCGGCACAGGCCGCTTTCAGCTATACGCGGGCGAAGGCGAACGAGCTTTCGATCGATCCGCAATTCCACGAGAAATACGATATTCATATTCATATTCCGGAAGGAGCGATTCCGAAAGACGGGCCTTCGGCGGGCATCACGATCGCCACGGCGCTTATTTCCGCGCTGACCGGCCGGAAGGTGTCCAGGGAAGTGGCGATGACCGGCGAAATTACGCTTCGCGGCCGCGTGCTGCCGATCGGCGGGCTGAAAGAGAAGGCGCTTGCCGCTCACCGCGCGGGCATTCGCAAAGTGCTGCTCCCGGCCGACAATGAACGCGATTTGCGCGAGGTGCCGGACAGCATACGCGCCGATATGGAGTTCGTTCCCGTCTCTCATATGGATGAAGTGATCCGGCATGCGCTGCTGGACGGACCGGGAATCGCTGCTTCGGGTCAGAATGCGGGGACGACGGTGTCATGAAAATTACGAAAGCGGAGTTTGTAATCAGCGCGGTTAAGCCGCAACAGTTTCCCGATGACGCCCTGCCGGAGGTAGCGCTGGCAGGGCGCTCCAATGTCGGGAAGTCGTCGCTCATCAACCGGATGATCGAACGGAAAATCTGGCCCGGACAAGCTCCCAGCCGGGCAAGACGCAGCAGCTGAACTACTACCGGGTGAACGACAAGCTCTATTTCGTCGACTTTCCGGGCTACGGCTACGCCAAAGTTTCGAAGCGGCAGCGGGAGGAGTGGGGACGGATCGCGGAACAGTTTTTGCAGACGAGAGAGCCGCTCAAGCTGCTCATTCTGATCGTGGACATCCGCCACCCTCCGACCGAAGACGACCGGTTGATGTACCATTGGCTCAAGCATTACCGCATTCCGGTCTGCGTCGTGGCCACGAAGGCGGACAAAATCCCGCGGGGCAAATGGGACAAGCATGTGAAAATCGCCAAAGAAACGCTGGAAGCCGATCCCCGCGACCCGTTCGTCTTGTTCTCCTCCGAGACGGGCAAAGGGCGGGACGAGCTGTGGGCGATCATCGCCGAGGCGACCGACCTAAATTTGGAATGAACAGCTTAAGCCCCCAAACTTCCGTTATAATATCGAGGATATAAGGGAATCTGTTGATCTCATCGCGAATAAGGCTGGTTTTTTCCCGGAAAATGCGAAAATATAAAGACCGGAAGGCAGGAAGACATTTGTTGGATGGCGTATAATAAAGATACGGTAAATCAGAGAAGCGATAAGCGCGGAAGTTTAAAGAATTGAGGAGATTTTTATGGCTCAGCGGTTAGCCACGGAGTATGTAAAAGCCAAACTGCAGTTGACGACGGAGGAAATGCCCCAATTTGTCCGGTTTCTTGAGGAGCAGCAAATCTGTTTGCATGTAAAGGTGCTCGAAAACGGCAATCAGGAGCTCGTGCTCGAAGACGTTGCAGGGAGGGAAGAAGTGCAGCTGACGTTCGAGCGTCAGCAAGATCATTACGTCTGTGTGCTTTCCTGCCGCCTGGTTCATCCGAAGCTGACGAACGTGATGCGCAAAGCGGTAGCCGCTTTTAAAGGCGACGCGATCGTCAACCGAATCTACAGTCATTATACGATGGTATATCATTACAGCAGAGGTGCAGTCAGCCGGATCGTGGAACAGACTGACGCCGGCGCGCGGATCGTATTCGAGCGCAAGGATACGCTCGGCGCGCTTGAGAAGCAATTCCGCAATCGTTTCGTCGAGCAGGAAATCGAAATCGTCCAAAACGCGATCAACGAGCTGCTCGATTTGCGCAATCAAAGCAAAGACAGCCATGAAATTACGATGATTGACGAACGCCTCAGGGAATTGACGCACAAGCTGTTCGTGCTGGAAGCCTGAAGCGTTGGCGAAAACGGCAGGAGCCGGGCCGATGGTCCGGCTCCCGTTTTTTATCAGCGGGATATGCACGATCCGGCCCTTTCGAACATAGGTTATAAATGGACAAACGACCCGAATGTCCGGGTTAAAAAAAGGGTTGCATTTCTGTGCGATAGATGTTATTTTTAACTTCGTTGAAAAAATAATAGGAACCAGGATTCACTCAGGACATAGTAATGTTGCGAGAGACTATTCCCTCGAGAAGTGAATGACGTAGGTCCTAGCGGATGAAATTTGTACAACATTTTATTCCTAGGAAGGGGGAACCGGAAGATGGAATATTCAACTTTCGGAAGACACGTTGCGGTCGATGCTTGGGGTGTTGATTTTGATTTGTTGAACAATGCGGAAATGCTGCAAGCGCATATGGTGGAAGCAGCCGAAGCTTGCGGTGCCACCGTCCTCTCGGTTCAAGCCAAACAATTTGAGCCTCAAGGCGCAACGGTGCTTGTCCTGCTGTCGGAAAGCCATCTCTCGATTCATACGTATCCTGAGAAAGGCTTTGCCGCTCTCGATTGCTATACTTGCGGCGAAACCGTGGATCCGCAACTGGCCATTGATTATATGATGTCCGTATTGAAACCGGAGAAGGTGCACGCGAAGAAACTTGTCCGGGGAATCGGCGAGTTGCAAGTCATTGAACCGGAATTGAAGCAGGTTGAACTCGTCTAGTTCGGCGGCTGGCCGTTGTTCGACCTTTATAATCGGATAACCATGGATTCTCCGTCCATGGTTATTTCTTTTTCGAAGAATAAGCGCGATGCAGACCGTCTACAATAGGAAGAGTCCCTCGTCCCGTAATTCAAAGATTATTCATAAATGATACGGTAAGGCTTGTCGAACTATGCTATAATTAATAATAATTTTAATTTAGAGTTCTGATTGGCGAGAGGAGGCAGGTGGAGCCCATGCACATCATCGTTGTCGGCTTGAATTATCGGACGGCCCCCGTCGAAGTGAGGGAGCGGTTCACGTTCTCCGAGCGGGATTTGCCGGAAGCGATTCAACAGCTGAAACAAACGAAGAGCATTCTGGAATGTGTCATCGTGGCGACCTGCAACCGTACGGAATTGTATGCGGTGGTGGACCGGCATCATCTTTGCGGCCATTACATTCGCAGCTTTATGGAGAACTGGTTCGGTTTGCCCCGTCAGGAGTTTACGCATCATCTGTACATGTTCGAGGACGATCTTGCGGTCAAGCATCTGATGCGGGTCGCGAGCGGACTCGATTCGATGGTTATCGGGGAAACGCAAATTCTCGGTCAGGTGAAGAGCGCTTTTCAGCTTGCGCAGGAGCTGAAAGCGACCGGGACGCTGTTTAACATGCTGTTCCGGCAGGCGATTACGGTGGCAAAGAGGGCGCATTCCGAGACGTCCATCGGCGAAACGGCGGTATCGGTCAGCTATGCGGCCGTGGAGCTGGGCAAGCGGATCTTCGGACAATTCGCGAAGAAGACGGTGATGATTCTCGGCGCCGGCAAAATGAGCGAGTTGACTGCGAAGCATCTGTACGCGAACGGTGCGGAGAAAATCATCGTCGTGAACCGGACATACGATCGTGCGGTTGAATTGGCCGATAAATTTAACGGTATACCATGCTCGATGCCGGAGGCGATCCGGCGGCTGCATGAGGCGGACATTATTATCAGCTCGACGGGTGCGGACGGTTTCGTATTGCAGCGTGAGCAGGTGGCCGAGGCGATGAAGCGGCGCAAATCGCGCCCGCTGTTCATGATCGATATCGCGGTGCCGCGCGATCTCGATCCGGCCATCGCGTCGGTGGAGAACGTTTTTCTGTACGATATCGACGATCTTGAAGGTATTGTGGAAAACAATTTGGAGCAGCGCCGCAAAGAAGCGCTCAAGATCGAAGCGATGATTGCCGAGGAGTACGAGGCGTTCCGCGAATGGTATCGGACGCTTGGCGTCGTCCCGCTCATTCGCGCGCTTCAGGACAAAGCTGCGGCTATCCATGAGGAAACGATGGACAGCCTGATGAAGAAGCTGCCGGACCTTGGCGAACGCGAGTTGAAGGTCATACGCAAACTGACCAAAAGCATCGTCAACCAGATGACGCACGATCCGATTTTGCGCATCAAGGAGATGGCGGGAGACAAGCGCGCGGCGGAAGCGATGGATATGTTCGTCAAGCTGTTTGCGCTTGAGGAAGCGGTCGAGGAAGCCGATCGCGAGCAGGTGCCGGAAGCCGCTCCCGTTCCGCTTGCGGCACGGGCAGGCGGAGCCGGTTCCAAGCCTCAGCCTGTTATCGGTCTGGCCACTGCGGCGCCTTGACGGTTTTAAGCTGATGCCCTGGGCTTGCCGTTCCTTCCTTCGGTCGATCCCGATGGTGCCGGCCGACGGAAGTTAACGCGGCGGCTGCAGGGCTGCTTCTATTGTTGCGTATGTTGCGGCCTTGACGGCAGGCTGCGCCGCAGTGCCGGCGGCAGTTTTGCGGCGCAAATATCCGGTATCGGGGCCGGGACCGTTTCGTCTTCAGGCGGCGGAGGATAGCGGTTAGGTATGGCGTGCTGGTGACGGATTCGCTTGTCATCGCGATATTTTTGTACAATAGAGGGGAAAGGAACCATCGGAGAGGAAGGTTAAGATACGCCATGGCCCGCTATTATCCGATTATGCTCGACGTGTCGGCAATGCGCTGCGTCGTCATCGGCGGCGGAGCGGTCGCCGAACGGAAAACGGCCGCCCTGCTTGAAGCCGGAGCCGCCCATGTCGTCGTCATTGCGCCCGAGGCAACCGAGGGACTCGTCCGGCTTGGGAAGGAAGGGAAAATCCGGCTGGAGCGCAGACGTTTCGCCGCATGCGATGCCGCCGCCCTCGGCGCCGACCTCGTCATTGCGGCATCGTCCGACCGCGCGTTGAATCGGATAGCTGCCGCGGCGGCCAAGCGCGCAGGGGCGCTTGTCAACGTTGTCGACGACGCTGCGTCCGGAAGCTTCGTTACCCCGGCGGTCGTGAGGCGCGGGGAACTGGTTATCGCGGTATCCGCGTCGGGGGCGAGCCCTGCGCTGTCCGCCCGCATCGCCCGCGAGCTCAAACAGCGGTACGGCGCGGAGTATGAGCGCAGCGCGTCGCTGCTCAAGCGTCTCCGGGAACGGTTGGCGACAGCCGTCCCCGACAGGGGCGAGCGTCAGCGGCTGCTTCGTCTCGCCGCGGAGGAGGCTCCGCATCATCCTGACGCGGAGCTTTCGATGCAGGCGGCCGTAGACGAAGCGGAGGTCGACCGGGCGATCGATCGGTGGATCGAGCGGCTGCGGATGTCGGCGGACAAGCCGAGCGTGCCGAAAGCATGTACTGCGGGAAAAGATAAAGAAGCGGATGGGAGGACGACGAAGATGGCGGATTCGGGCCACGACGGCAGAACGATCGTCGTCGGGACAAGACAGAGCGCGCTGGCGCTAACCCAGACCGGACAAGTGGTGGAGGAGCTGCGGCGCCTGTCCGAGAAGCACGGGTTCAACTACAAGTTCGAAATCAAAAAATCGTGACCAAAGGCGACCGCATTCTGGACGTCACGTTATCGAAGGTGGGCGGCAAGGGCCTTTTTGTCAAAGAGATCGAGCAGGCGCTTCTGGATGGAGAAATCGATATGGCGGTTCACAGCATGAAGGATATGCCGTATCAGCTTCCGGCAGGGCTTACGACCGGAGCGGTGCCGAAACGGATCGATCCGCGCGACTGCCTGATTTCGAATCACGGCGGCGGTTTGGCCGGCTTGCCGCGCGGCGCGAAGGTCGGAACGAGCAGTTTGCGTCGATCCAGCCAGTTGAAGCATGCGCGTCCGGATCTTCGGATCGAGTGGATTCGCGGCAATATCGATTCCCGCATCCGGAAGCTGGAGACCGAAGGCTTCGATGCGATCGTGCTGGCTGCGGCCGGCTTGACCCGGATGGGCTGGGAGGACCGGATTTCGGCGACGATCCCTGAAGACATCTGCCTTCCCGCGGTCGGCCAAGGGGCGCTCGGCATCGAATGCCGCGATAATGACCGGGAAGTGCTGCAATTGCTTGCGCTTCTGAATGATAAGGAGACGGAGCTGGCCGTTCGGGCCGAGCGGGCTTTCCTGGGCGCCCTGAACGGCGGCTGCCAGGTGCCGATCGGTGCGTACGCCGTCCTTGTCGGATCGGACGGGACGGGCGCGCAGCTATTGGAGCTGACGGGGATGGTCGGAACGCCTGACGGCATGACGATTTTAAAGGATATGCGGCGGGGAACCGATCCCGAAGCGCTCGGGCAAGAACTGGCGGAATCGCTCCGGGCGAGCGGGGCGGACCGGTTGTTGGCCGAATTCGGAGGCGGAACGGATGGGTAAAGGAATCGTCTATCTGGTCGGAGCGGGACCTGGAGACCCGAAGCTGATTACGGTGCGGGGGATGGAATGTCTGGCGTCGAGCGATGTCGTCGTATACGACCGTTTGGCCAGCCCGCTGCTGCTCCGTTATGTCAAGCCGAACACGGAGAAAATTTATGTCGGCAAGCTGCCGGACCGCCATACGATGAAGCAGGAGGAGATCAACCAGCTGCTCGTCGATTTGGCGCTGCAGGGCAAAAGGGTGACCCGGCTGAAAGGCGGGGACCCGACTATTTTCGGCCGTGTCGGCGAAGAGGCCGGTCTATTGCGGCAGCACGGGATCGAGTTTGAAATCGTGCCCGGCATTACGTCGGCCATTGCGGTTCCCGCCTATGCCGGCATCCCGGTCACGCATCGGGAGATCGCTTCCTCCCTGTCGATCATAACCGGACACGAAAGTCCGGAAAAGCTGGACAAGTCGATCCATTGGGACAAGGTGACGAATGCGACCGGCACGCTCATTTTTTGATGGGTGTTGCGAAGATCGGCTATATCGCCGAGCAGTTGATCCGGCACGGCAAATCGCCGGATACGCCGGTGGCGCTTGTCCGCTGGGGAACGATGGTCGAGCAGGAGACGCTCGTCGGCACGCTGGAGACGATTGAAGAGCAGGTGAAGCGGGCGAATTTCCAGCCCCCGGCCGTCATCGTTGTTGGCGAGGTAGTCCGCCAGCGGGAATCGCTGCAATGGTTCGAACGCAAACCGCTGTTCGGTACCCGCATTCTCGTAACGCGGGCGAGAGAGCAGGCGAGCGGTCTGGTCAAGCAAATCGAGGAGCTCGGCGGCGAGCCGGTCGAGTTTCCGGTCATCGAGACGCGAGCGCCGTCCGGGCCGGCGGCCCGCGAGTCGATCAAGGTGGCGCTCGAGGCTGCGGAGACGTACCGGTGGCTCATCTTCACGAGCGTAAACGGCGTAAATTATTTCTTCCGGCATTTGCAAACCTATGGAATCGATATTCGCCGCTTTCACGCCGCCCGGATTGCCGCGGTCGGTCCGAAGACGGCCGAAGCGCTGGCTGAACGCGGCTTGCGGGTCGAAGCGCTGCCGCAGACGTATCAGGCCGAAGGATTGATCGAGCTTCTGGCCGACGAGCTCAAGCCGGGCGAGCGGGCGCTGCTGCCGCGCGGCAATCTGGCCCGCGATGTGCTGCTCCGCGAGTTGACGTCCAGAGGAATCGACGCCGTCGCAATCGACGTGTACGAGACGGCGATCGCGGAGGATCAGGACGAGCTGGCGTTGTGGCTTCTCAAGGAGAAGGCGGTTCATATCGTCACGTTTACGAGCTCCTCGACCGTGACCAATTTGCTCGAGGTTCTTCGGCGTCAAGGCGTGGAGAAGCCGGCCGAGCTGCTGGCCGGCGCCGAAATCGCCTGCATCGGCCCGCTGACGGCGCGAACGGCCGAGGAAGCCGGATTGAAGGTGACGATTCAGCCCGAGGAGGCGACGATCGCGTCGCTGATCGACGCGATCGTCCGGCGGCGCGCCGACCGCCGCCAGGAGGCGGAGAAGAAGGAGGACAACAAGCAATGACATTTCCGATCGTACGTCATCGGCGGCTCCGCCGTACGACCGCGCTGCGGAACATGGTGCGGGAGACGGTGCTGACCGTTAACGATTTGATTTACCCGATATTTGTCACCTATGGCGACAACGTGAAAGAAGAAATTCCTTCGATGCCCGGCGTATTTCATTTCTCCCTGGACCGGCTGGAGGAGGAAATTCGCGAAGTCGTAGACGCCGGTATTCCGGCGGTTCTGCTCTTTGGCGTTCCCGAAACGAAGGATGCCGAAGGATCGTCTGCATACGATGCCGACGGCATCGTGCAGCGGGCGATCCGCGCGGTCAAGGCGCAGGCGCCCGAGCTGGTCGTGATCGCCGACACTTGCCTGTGCCAGTTTACGGACCACGGCCACTGCGGCCTCATTCACCATCATCCGGTTACCGGAGCGGCGGAGATTGCCAACGACCCTTCGCTCGAGTTGCTCGTGAAGACGGCGGTATCGCAAGCGGAAGCGGGAGCGGACATCATCGCGCCGTCGAACATGATGGACGGCTTCGTCGCCGCGATCCGGCAAGGGCTGGACGAAGCGGGGTTCGAGAACGTGCCGATTATGTCCTACTCGGTGAAATATGCCTCGGCTTTTTACGGTCCGTTCCGCGATGCCGCTCATTCGGCGCCGCAATTCGGCGACCGGAAGACGTACCAGATGGACCCCGGCAATGTCAGGGAAGCGCTGCGCGAAGCGGAATCCGACGTCGCCGAAGGCGCGGATATGCTAATGGTGAAGCCGGCGCTCGCTTACATGGACGTCATTCGCCTGCTGAAGGAGCAATTCGACCTGCCTGTCGTGGCCTACAACGTCAGCGCTGAATATTCCATGGTGAAGGCGGCTGCCGCGAACGGCTGGATCGACGAGCGGGCGATCGTGATGGAGACGCTGACCGGCATGAAGCGCGCCGGCGCCGACCTGATCATCACGTATCATGCGAAGGATGCGGCGAAATGGGTAAGGGAAGGCCTGGCCGGCGGCCGGGCATGACGTCGCCGCCCGTTAGCCGGGCGGCATCGCGATGACGACAGCGCCGGATACGCCGGGAGCGAGTGGACGGGGACGACGGATTCGCTCCTTTGTCGCGGGACAGAAGATGCGGACATATACGGTGACGGCGCAATTTTCGAAGGAGGCGGGTTGAACGTGTCGACAACATTATTCGGACGAAAAAGCGACGAGCGGTCGAAACAGGCTTTCGAGCAAGCGAAGCGGGTCATCCCGGGAGGCGTGAACAGCCCGGTTCGGGCATTCAAGTCGGTCGGTTTGACGCCGGTCTACATGGAGCGGGGGGAAGGCGCCCGCGTCTATGACATCGACGGCAACGCCTACATCGATTATGTCGGATCATGGGGGCCGCTTATTCTCGGGCACGCCCATCCCGAAGTGATCGACGCGGTCAAGTCGGTTGCCGAAAAGGGCACCAGCTTCGGCGCTCCGACCGAGCTGGAGACGGAGATGGCGAAGCTCGTATGCGAGCGGGTGCCGTCGGTCGACCTCGTACGCATGGTCAACTCCGGAACCGAGGCGACGATGAGCGCGCTGCGGCTGGCACGGGGCTATACGAAGCGGAGCAAAATTGTAAAATTCGAAGGTTCGTATCACGGGCATGCCGACAGTTTGCTGATCAAGGCGGGGTCCGGCGTCGCCACGCTCGGATTGCCGGACAGCCCCGGCGTTCCGGAAAGCACGGCTTCCCATACGATAACGGTCCCGTATAACGATCTGGAATCGGTTCGCCTTGCTTTTGAGAAATACGGCGAGGATATCGCTTGCGTCATCGTCGAGCCGGTGGCCGGCAATATGGGCGTCGTGCCGCCGCTTCCGGGGTTTCTGGAAGGGCTCCGGGAAATTACCCGCGAATACGGCAGCCTGTTGATTTTCGACGAGGTCATGACCGGCTTTCGCGTTCACTACCATTGCGCGCAAGGCTTGTTTGGCATTGAGCCCGATCTGACCTGCTTCGGCAAGGTGATCGGCGGGGGATTGCCGGTCGGCGCCTATGGCGGCAAGCGCGAAATTATGGAGATGATCGCGCCGACCGGGCCGATCTACCAGGCCGGCACGTTGTCGGGCAACCCGCTTGCGATGGCGGCAGGCTATACGACGTTGAAGCTGCTGACGCCGGATACGTATGAGCAGCTGGAGCGGAAGGCTGCCCGGCTGCAGGCCGGTTTCGAGGAGAACGCGCGGAAGTATGGCGTGGCGTACACGATCAATCGCGTCGGCTCGATGGTATGCCCGTTTTTACGGATCGGCAGGTTGTCAATTTCGATACGGCCCGCACCTCCGACCTCGAGCGGTTCAAAACGTATTTTGCCGCGCTCTTGGAGCTTGGCGTGAACATCGCGCCGTCGCAGTTCGAAGGCATGTTCGTTTCGGCCGCGCATAGCGACGAAGAAATCGAAATGACGATCGCGGCGCATGGCGAAGCGCTGCGCCGGTTGTAGAGAGGTGAACTCCCGATGCGCATCGATCTTGCGTCGGCGCGGCGGGAAGGGGAATGGCTTGCGCTGGTCCGGCCGGCCGGATCGGACGATTGGCCGGAGGCCGGCAGCCATCCGCACGAGGTGCGGAAGCGGCTGCTGGCCTCTTCCCTTTTTCCCGCCAAATGGATTAACCGCTTGTTTTCCGTCGGCGGCATTCGGATGGAAGGCGAGCGTGTGCTCTTGCACGCTTTTCCCGCCGCTCATTTGGACCGCAGCGAACTGTACCGGATGGCGGCCTTGCCTCCGGCCAATCCGAAGTTGGAAGCGCTCGCGGTGCCGCTGTGGGAAGACGATTACGCGCTCGTGCTGAACAAGCCGGCCGGCATGCGGGTGCATGGCGCGTCGCCGGGCGAGCGGGGGACGCTGGCGGAAGCGGCGGCGCGGCATTGCCTGATTGCCGGAGATCCGCAGCCCGTCCGGCATATTCACCGGCTTGATGACGATACGTCCGGGCCTGTGCTGTTCGCCAAGAACGACCTGGCGCAATGGCGGCTCGACGAGGCGATGCGCGGCAAAGAGGTGGACCGCCGGTATGTCGCCATCGTACAAGGCCGGTTGAAAGCTTCTCGCGGCACGATCGACTTGCCGATCGGCCGCGACCGCCATCACCGTTCGCGCCGATGCGTGACAAGGAACGGCGACGCCGCCGTGACGCATTACGAAGTGGCGGAACAGTTCCGTTCGGCCGCCCTCGTCCGCATCCGTCTGGAGACCGGCAGAACGCATCAGATCCGCGTCCATTTCAGCCATATCGGCCATCCGCTGCTCGGCGACGGATTGTACGGCGGCGAAGTCTCGCAGCTCGCCCATCAGGCGCTGCACGGAGAGCGGCTGTTGTTCCGGCACCCGCTAACCGGCGAACCGGTCGAAGCGCAGGCCGTCCGCCCGGCCTGGCTGGACAGGCTGATCGGGAAGCTGCGCGATAGCTAAGGAGCGGCGACCGATCGGGAAACTGCGAGGCAGCTAAGGAGGGGCGATCGATCGGGAAGCTGCGCGATAGCTAAGGAGCGGCGAACGATCGGGAAGCTGCGAGGCAGCCAAGGAGCGGCGTCCGATTGGGAAGTTGCGAGGCAGCTAAGGAGCGGCGACCGATTGGGAAGTTGCGTGACAGCTAAGGAGGGGCGATCGATCGGGAAGCTGCGAGGCAGCCAAGGAGCGGTGATCGATCGAAATATGCTGTTTGGCAGTTTCACTCAACAACCGGTCCGGGGCCGTGTCGATTCGCCCTAGCCTTCTGCACCATTTACTTTTCTCATTGTCACCGCGGTTCTCACCGGTTTCACCATTTTCACCGTTCTCACCGGTTTCACCGCCCGGCTGCTGCTCCTTCCAAGACCGGCAAAGCGCAAGCAGGGCGGCAACGCAGGCGGTATGGCGTTGATGAGCCGGGGCGCAATGGTTGCAACGATACATTTTTACAAGGCGACAAATGATAGTCATGCTCTTCTAGTCTTTCCCATATAGATAGATAGTGAATGATGCCATTAGGCCCAAGCATTCAGAACGGGAAGGGAGGACGAAGTGCGTGTCGGATCAAACGAGCGGGCTGCGCTTTGACGTATACGAACGCGTACATTTGCCCGATGAAATGGCCGGAATCGAAGAACTGGAGGAGATCGAGCTTGTTCCCCGGATACAGGTGCTGCAGCAAGGGGAGCAGGCTGTACTGAAAGGGAACCTTCTGCTCTCAGGGATTTACAACGCGCAACATACCGCGGAATCGCAATCGCTCGAGCACCGCATACCGGTGGAAATTACGCTGCCGATGAACAGGGTCGAATCGCTTGACGATATTTCGGTCGAAATCGATAATTTTGACGTCGACGTCCTTTCGGCGCGTACGCTCAACATTACCGGCGTTTTATCGTTGAACGGCATTCGGTTGGAGAGCGAGCCGGAAGCGGAACCGGCTTGGCGGGAAGAGCCTTTCACCGTCGTTCACAAGCGAAAGGACGATTCTTGGACTGGACAAGATTTCGCCGCCAGGGACGAAGCGGAAGAGCCGGAGGAAGCGTTCGCGGCTCCTGCCGATACGGACGACGAATTTCAGCAGACTCCGGAGTACGCCGAGCAGCGGCCGGAACAGCCGGGGGAAACGGAAGTGTCCGGCTTTGTCGGGACCGCAGGCTCCGATCTGTCCGCAAACGGATTTGCGGAATACGACGGGCAGCAAGCCTTGCCGCCGTCGTACGAGCTTCAGTCTGAAAGCCGGGATGCCGCAGGACGGACATCGCCCTGGCAGCCGCCCCATAATACGTTGCGCCCGGCTCCCTGGCCGAAGACCGCGCTGTCAGAAGCTGAAACTTCCGCCTTCCAGTCCGCGTCTCAGTCGGGGCAGCCGTTTAATGTCTGGCAGAATTCGCCGGAGGCCGGTTATCCCGATCATGCGCAAGCCGGGGACGGGGATGTCGAGGAGGGGGCATTTTATCGCCCGGAATCGTACGCGGCTTCGCAGCAGCAGTCCGAAGCGTATACGGTTCCGCAGCAGCCCGTCATCGATTGGTCGGCTTTCGCCGAGCACGGCGGTCAAGCGGCCCAAGGCGAAGAGCCGCAAGCGGATGCGGCGGCGGAACCCGGGATAGCGTTCGGCGAATGGCTCGCGAACGAAGCGGCGTCGCCGCAGCGTGAAACGGCTTCCGAAGCCGTTCGGGAATCGTTGTCCGCGCAGAAGGCGGAAGATCAGCCCCAGCGGGAAGCGCAGGAGCCGACAGCCGTTCCGGAGGGGCAGGAATCGTCTGCCGAGCTTGAGGCGTTCGAAGCGGATGCGTCGCCTGAACGGGCCGGCGCTTCAGACGATCAGGCTGTGCAATCGGCTGCATCCGAGGCGGAGGAGGAGGCATCGGCGGAAACGGGAATCGCAGCCGATAGCCGGGTACCGGAGCCGATTGCCCAGACGAATGCCGAGGAAGAGAAGCAGATGAAGATCGCTTTTGGAAGCAAGCGGCCGGCCGAAGCGGATGAAGGACAGGAGAACGTCGGCTTGTCGACGCTGCTTCACTCCAGCCGGCGCGAGCAGGAAGCCCGCCAGGCGGCGGAACAAACGGCGGCCAAGCAAGAGGAAGAAGCAGCAAAGCCCGCTCCGGGTGATGAGATCGAATGGAAAAACTTGTTCCTCGGCAGATTCGCGGAGGAGCGCGAATTCAAACGTGTGCGGATGTGCATCGTGCAGCGGGAAGAAACGCTCGAACTGATCGCCCAGCGCTATCAGTTGAATCCGCGTGAAATTGCACTCTACAACCGTCTTCAGGAGCACAGTGTGACAGAAGGCCAAGTGCTTTACATTCCATAAAAATGACCAAAAGACCGGCCTAACGCCGGTCTTTTGCTTGTGCGGTGGCCCGCGGGCGCTGCAGAACGTGCCCATAGCGCCTCTGGAGTGCTCCGATCCCGTGCCGCGGGCGAGCCTTTGTTGTGCCGCAGCCAAGTGCATGGGTATGCTAGCGGCAAACCGCGTGAATGAGATACAAAGCTTCGTTAAGGCGTCCATTAATGCTTCCATTAGTGCTTCCATTAACGATCTAAC
>NZ_BOVJ01000028.1 GCF_018403665.1 Paenibacillus cisolokensis | reverse complement strand
GATTATTGCAAAACGCTCAAGAAAAAAAACAACTGCTCGAGGAAATGTCTCCATAAGAGCGGAAGGCCGCCCGCAGCGGGGCGGCTTCCTCCCGATTACACCTTCCGCACCGGCCGCAGGACGGCATACCCGTAACCTTCAGGGAAATGGCGCTGGTAGTCCTGCTTCGTCTCCTCATCCCATGCATAACCCTTCGCTTTGGGATCATAGTTCCACGCCGTATCCTCGACCGCCTTCATCACCGCGCCGTTGTCTTTCAGGTAGTCGAAGGGCGGGTGATGGAAGACCAGATACTCCGATTCCGGGATGACCCGGCATTCCATGCCTTCCGGGACGGGGCCGTCGTAATCGAGCGGGACGGGAATGCCGTACAGGTATCCTTTCTTCCCGTTCCGGTAAAACCATCCCGCCGTCTGCGCCAATTGCCCGGGGAGGACGTGATTGGACATGCTCTCCAGCGTGCCGCACACTTCGTCACACGAATGCCCGTTGTTCCAGAAGCTCATGTAGTCCGCGGCGCCGATATCCCAGATTCCGATGAACTTGTGCGCCGGAATGAACTCCACCTTGATCTCCACCGATTTCACCCGAACTTCGCTCATGCGATTCCGCTCCTTGATCCAATAGTGATAAGGCGAGAACACCTCCTGACGAATCGAGAGCGGGATGGGGCGGGGCGATTTCCGGTAAGCCGCGGGCGTCATCCCGAAAGCCTTGTGAAAAGCCCTCGTGAACGCCTCCTGCGACGAGAACCCATACTTGACGGCGATGTCCAGCACCCGCTGGTCCGTGTCGCGGAGCTCCAGGGCGGCACGGCTGATCCGGCGGGTCCAGACGTAGTCGCGCAGGGTCATTCCGGTGTACTGATTGAACTGCCTGGAGCAATAGTAGGGCGAGTACCCGAGCTGCTCCGACATCTTGAGCAGGACCGGGTTTTCCGTCAAATGCTCCTCCAGCCAGTCCACCATCCGCTGCACCATCTCGTTCCACTCGTACATGGAAGCCTTCCCTCCTTTCACCCTGATCGTATCACCGGCGGTTATCGCATGTTTGATTCGAGTTGCAAAAGATCATCCATCACGGGATGGCGGCATTCATCGCCTCCGCAATTATCATAAAATCTTCGCGGCTAATCTTGAAGTGGCCGGTACGGAACAGACAGCCCCAATTCCGCTTGCCGCGGGTGAAGGACAGCCGGTCAAGCAACCCTGCGATTTTCGCCTCCCGGCAGCGGACGAATTCGATGTTCCGGCGGCTGGGCACGAACGTCTCGGACATCGCGCATTCGTAAACATGGTCGTCCACAACCCGCCCAATGGCGGTGAACGCTTGCAGCGGCTCGCCGCTGCGCATCTCGGTGCGGGGAGAGTAGTAGACAAGCCAGTCGCCCTGCCGCATTCTGCGCAGCGGCGCCGATTTGCCGTGGCACAACTGGGCGAAGCCGCCGCTCACCCCCCGCCGCACATGCGACGCCGAAGCAACACCTACCCAATAGGCAGGAGTTGCGTTTTCCCGTTCCGTCTTACGCATGAGCAACCCTCCAAGCGTCATCCAGACGCGACTTCTGGCGCAAATGGTGACGATAGTGCATCTCGGCCAGTCTGAACCATTCCAATGCGTTCAATCCGCCGAACTGCGGATGGAGAACCGTATGGCGAGCGATCGCCTTGCCCGATTCGGATCGAACCGGATGATCCGGTTCGAACGCAGCCGTTACCGCCGGTTCGATCTCGGCCATTCGGCGCAGCGCGTCCCGCAGCCCGTCGACGATTTGCTCCTTGCTTTCCGGCTGCGGCGGCGTGTATTGCGGGGACGGGGCCACCCGGATTCGTATCGGCGGGAAACTCCCCATTTTAAACACCTTTTCCCCCTGTTCCGTCTTGCCCGCCTGCGTGACTTCCGGGCTGCCGTTCGGGTCCAGACACAATGCGACGTTCCTCAAATGCATAAACCGCGCGGAACGAATCAAATGCATATACATCTGGCCGAGCGACCATTCGTCTTCCGCCGGTTTCCAGAGAAGCTGATCCATACTCGTTCCTTCCAAATCCCGAATATAGCCGTTAACCGTCTCTTCGAACCTGGACAACGTTTCTTTCGCAATCGACATGCGAGTCATCTCCTTTCCTTTAGTGGTTCCAGCATACAAGAACGCTGCTGACAACAGTATGTCAGCAGCGTTCGAACATTTTTCCGATTTCCTCTCTTACCCGTTCGCGTAGCGCTTCGGGCTCCAGCACACGCACCGCGGCGCCCCAGCCGAGCGTCCATTGGAGGAGATCCTCCATCCGCCTGACCCGGAACGTCGCCAGCCAACCTTGATCCCCCGGCTCGAACGATTCCATATAGAAATTGTCCGATTCCAGTACCCGGTCCGCAATGGCGGGGTCGACCCAAATGCGCACGGTCACATTCCGGTCGTCCGCAGGCCGGTAAGTCGTCAGGCGAAATCCCGGGTCGATGTTGAACGATTCGTCCAGAATGACAAGCCCGCTTATGCGGGACAGCCGAAAGTGGCGGATGTCTTGTCTCAGCCAACAGAACGCCACAAGCATCCACACGCCATGGGTATGGACAAGTCCGTACGGGTCTGCCGTTCGCTCGCTGTGGCGGGATTCGTCCTGGTCCGGCACATTTTTGGCGTAGCGGAAGCGTACCTTGCGCTTCCGGAGAATCGCTTGGCGCAACTGCTCAAACGTTTCTTTTTCCCGCCCCCGCGTTCCGGACTCCCCGACGTCCAGCAACCGTATCACCGACCGGATCCGTTCGGCCTCCTCGCGTACCTTCTCCGGCAAAATCGCCTCGATCTTCTCCTGCGAGCTGCGGGCCTTGGCGCCGTACTCCGCGTCCAGCTTCATCCCGACGAAGTCTGCCCCGATCAGCAGCGCCACCGCTTCCTCCACCGTGAAGCTGACGGGGGGAAGAAAATAGCCCTCCATCAAGGAATACCCTGTCCCCGGCGCGCCCGCAATCGGCACACCCGCTTCACTCAACGCTTGCATGTCCCGGTAAATCGTACGAATACTCGTCTCGAACTTGGCAGCCAGATCCTCGGCCCGCAGTACGCCTTTGCGCTGCAACTCGATGACGATGGCCAGCATCCGGTCGGTTTTGTTCATTCGCATCGTCTCCCTTGTCCGGAACATTCCGTTCCGTGCACCGAGTCCCCTAACACAAAACCCGCCAAGAGGCGGGTTGCGATGCAGTGCTGTCCTTTCGCCGTATTATACCATAAAAATCGGGGCGGCGCAAGGGTGCGCAATCACTCAGGTAAAATGTTACCGAAGGGGGATCGGATCACTCACGTCGAAATGTTACCGAAGGGAAGTGTTTTGAAAATGTCCATGAAAACACGACGTGAAGTGATCCGTATGTTGGCTGATCAATACGAGCCTTTTGCATAATTTCGTTTTGAAGCCAGCTTCATAGGGAGTCCTCAACTAGCAGCAGTTAATTCCTGGCTTTAACG
>NZ_BOVJ01000027.1 GCF_018403665.1 Paenibacillus cisolokensis | reverse complement strand
CGCAGGAAGGTTTGCCCCAATGCGTATACCGTTACTTTAACCGGACCCAGTGGGAGAAAGACCCTGCCTATTTCATCATGGAAGTGGAAGTGTCGCTCGGTTACCCGTGCTTTGTCAAACCGGCCAATCTCGGATCGAGCGTCGGCGTCTCGAAGGCGAAAAACCGCGAAGAACTCATTGCGGCGATCGACCTGGCATTCCGCTATGACCGGAAAGTAATCGTCGAAGAATTCGTCGACGCCCGCGAGATCGAAGTCAGCGTGCTTGGCAATGACGAGCCGAAAGCGTCCGTACCCGGGGAGATCAAATCGTCGAACGATTTCTACGATTACAAGGCGAAATATATTGACGGCAAATCGGTTATGGAAATACCGGCCGATCTGCCTTACGAGACGGCGGAAGCGGCACGCGAAATGGCGATCCGCGCGTTTCAGGCGATCGACGGCTCGGGCCTGTCGCGAGTCGACTTCTTCCTCCGCAAGGCGGACGGCGCGCTGCTCGTCAATGAAGTGAACACGATGCCGGGCTTTACGCCGTACAGCATGTATCCGCTGTTGTGGAAGGAAAGCGGGCTGTCCTACCGCGAGCTGCTGGACGCATTGATCGAGCTGGCCATCGAGCGTCATGCCGAGAAGCAGCGGCTCGATTTCGGCTCCGGGGCGCCCAAATCTTAACGAGGGGAGTGGCGATTCGTGGGATTCGCAACCGAATTCAATTCCGTATGCAAATTCAAGTCGGAGCAGGAGTTGTACGAGCTGCTGGAGTACGGACGCGGAAAATGGTCAAGAGCGGATTCCGCGTCTATCCGACCGGTCAGAAGGTGTTCGCTTATACGCCGGAGAACAAAGCGATCGCGATCGTCCGCATCCTGGCCTCTATCGCCGAAATCAATTTTCAGGGCGATGAGGTGACGGAAGTGGAGATGGAGCTTGTCCGCAAGTTAACGGAGGAAGAGTCCCGCGTTCTGACCGCGCTGGCGGACGAAATGTTTTTCGGGGAACGCCGGTAGCCGGAAGCCCGGATGAAGCGGCCGGCCGAAGCGGACAAGCTTGCATTGGACCGCGGAATCATGTACGTTGTAATGGAATGTAATTCTTTTTCCTGTAGGGGATAAGGAGGATACCGAACGAATGAGCGGATTGCTGGAAGGGAAAAAATATTGGTAATGGGAGTGGCCAACGACCGGAGCATCGCGTGGGCGATTGCGCAGTCGCTTGCCGCTCAAGGCGCGCAGCTGGCATTTACATATGAAAGCGAACGGGTAATGGAACGGGTGAAGAAGCTGGCCGACACGATTCCCGGCTCGATCGTCCTGCCGTGCAATGTCACCGTCGACGCCGAAATCGACGAGCTTGCAGTGCAATTGAAAGAGCATTTCGGCGTTCTTCACGGCCTCGCCCATTGCATCGCATTCGCCAAGACGGAAGAGCTGGAAGGGTTGTTCGTCGATACTTCCCGCGACGGCTTCGCGCTGGCCCACGATATTAGCGCCTACTCGCTGACGGCCGTCGCCCGGCGGATGTATCCGCTGATGACGGAAGGCGGCAGCATCGTCACGATGACCTATTTGGGCGCCGAACGGGCGATGCGCAACTACAACGTCATGGGTGTGGCGAAGGCGGCGCTGGAGGCGTCGGTCCGATATCTCGCGAACGATCTCGGCCAATACAACATTCGCGTGAACGCGATCTCGGCGGGCCCGATCCGGACGCTGGCGGCGAAAGGCATTCGCGACTTCAACTCCATTCTGCGGCAGGTCGAGGAAAAGGCGCCGCTGCGCCGCACGACGGAAGCGGCCGAAGTGGGCGACACGGCAACGTTCCTGATGAGCCACTGGTCCCGGGGCATTACCGGCGAAGTCATCTACGTCGACAACGGCTACAATATCGTCGGCGTATAACCGTCTGTCATGATGAAGGACATCGGACACCGGCCGGAGCTTGCTCCGGGCCGGTGTCTGCTTGGCCGGACTATGTTTTGATAGAGGAATGGAGGGAATTGACGTGCTCGAATGGGGGCTGCTTGTCGCGCTCGGATTCGTGGCGGCTGCCTTCGGAAGTATCGTCGGGCTGGGGGGCGGCATTATTATCGTCCCTTCGCTCGTATTGCTGGGACCTGCGTTGACGGGAGAGGCGATCGGCCATCCGACCGCTGTCGGCACATCGCTGGCGGTGCTGATCGTGACCGCGCTGGCTTCGACGCTGGCTTACGCCAAACGGCGCAAGGTCGATTTTCGCAGCGGCTGGCTGCTGTTCGCGGCGAGCGGCCCTTCCGCCATGATCGGCTCGGCGCTGACGGCCCAGCTGCGGAACGGGACGTTCCAGCTCGTCTTCGGCTGCTTCATGCTGCTGATGGCGGCGCTTCTTGTCGCCCGCGATTATATCCGGCCGATCCGGCGGCAGTGGCCCGTGTGGCGCACGATCGCCGAGGCGGACGGGACGGCGTACACGTACGGCTACGCCGTCGTTCCGATGCTCGCGGTCGGCTGTGCCGTCGGGGCTGTTTCCGGACTGTTCGGGATCGGCGGCGGGTCGCTGTTCGTGCCGGTCATGGTGCTGCTGTTCGGGTTCCCGCCTCATATCGCGACGGCCACATCGATGTTCGTCATTTTTCTGTCTTCCATTACGGGCAGCGCCGTTCACGCCTGGCTCGGAGAGATCGATTACCTGCTTGCGGCGGCGCTTCTCCCGGGCGCCTGGATCGGGGGCAGGCTGGGCGCCTACATCGCGGGACGGATGTCGGGCAAAGGGCTGTTGTGGCTGCTCCGCCTGACGCTGATTGCGCTGGCGGCGCAAATGATCGTCGAAGGTGCGGCGGCAAAATGAACCGATCGAGGATAAGATTGGGCGAAACTATCGCGAACTGCCGGCGTATAGTAGAGTTAAGCGAAAATAAGAAGAGAGTTGAGTGATGGATCGTGAATGAGCAGCGGAACGATTCTGTCGTCGGCGGCAAAAGCTTTACCGCCGTGGCCATCAATTGTGCGTCCAAAGCGGGAGAATGGATTAAAACCAAACTGGGCAATTACGCCAGTCTGGATATGAAATATTCGTCGCATGACCTTGTCACCGAAGTGGACAAGGGTTCGGAGAAACTGATTCGCAAGCTGATTTTGACTTATTTTCCGGATCATTCGTTTCTTGGGGAAGAAGGGGTCGAGCCCGGGCCGGAAGCGTCGGCGCAAGCGCTGCGCAATGCGAGAGACGCGGAATATTTGTGGATTGTCGATCCGATCGACGGAACGACAAACTTTGTGCACGGTTTTCCGTATTTCGCCGTTTCGATTGCGCTTGCGCACAAGGGCGAAGTCATCGTCGGGGTGGTCTATGACCCGTCGAAGGACGAGCTGTTTATCGCCGAGAAGGGCAAAGGCGCCTATGTTCGCGGCCGCCGCATGCAGGTATCCGGCGAAGACCGGCTGTCCGACAGCTTGATCGCCACCGGTTTTCCGGCGGACGACAGCTATGCGCTGCCGCTTAATATGAAGGGGCTTGCGGCCGTCGTGCCGAAGGCGCGCAATGTTCGGATAGCGGGCTCGGCAGCGCTGCATATGGCGTATGTGGCGGCAGGCCGGCTAAGCGGCTTTTGGGAAATCGGGCTGAACTGCTGGGATCTGGCGGCCGGCGCGCTGCTGGTCCGGGAGTCGGGCGGGCAGATTACGGATACGTCGGGCCGGCCGTTCGACCTTGGCGTCCGCAACGTCGTCGCTTCGAACGGCCTGATTCATGACGAACTGCTCGCGACGCTGAAGTCTGCCGAGGCGATCGGGTAAATGAGGAAGGCTAAAATCCGCTCTTGCGTTGTACAGGCTCCCTGACCGGGAGCTTTTTTGCATGGCGCCGAACTGTATTCAAGTATCGGTTTACGAACGCTTCGCCCGCGATCTTCGGTCGCTCGGATGTGACTCGGATGTATCTCGGATGTATCTCGGATGTGACTCGGATGCCTCCGCAGCCAACAAGCAAGCAGTTGTTTCCCGGAGGCAACATTTTGCTGTTCACGCAACATATAAATGGTGGTATGATGTAAATATCGGCAGGGAAATTTTTTTAGGACTAAAGTTTCCCTTGGCCAAAAGTGTGTCCCCGAGCCAATGAATCATGTTCACGATAAAGGAGGTTTTCGGCGATGAGTTCATCCCCGCTTGTATCGTTAATGGATGCAGCGACGGGCCAGCGCATTCGACTGGCAAGCATACAGGTGCAAGGCGTGCTTCGCCGAAGGCTGCTTGATCTCGGATTCGTCCCCGGAGCCGTCATCGAAGTGCTGCAGGCAAGTCCTCTTGGCGATCCGGTCGCGTACCGGGTGAACAATACGACGATCGCCCTCCGCCGGGAGGAGAGGGAACGAATTTTCGGTGAAATATGCAAGGAGGATGGAGAATGAGCACGTATCGCGTTGCGCTGATCGGCAATCCGAATACCGGCAAGAGCACATTGTTCAACGCGCTGACAGGGCTGCGCCAGCATACGGGCAACTGGGCGGGCAAAACGGTTGTCCGCGCCGAAGGCGAATATGAGTATAACGGCCATACTTACAACGTCATCGATCTTCCCGGAACGTATTCGTTATTTTCCAACTCGGTCGACGAGGAAGTGGCCCGGGACTATATCGTTCTGGACCGGCCCGACGTTACGGTCATCGTACTGGATGCGACGGCTATGGAACGGAACATGAATCTGGCGCTGCAAGTGCTGGAGATGACATCGCGTGCGGTCGTTTGTCTCAATTTGATCGACGAGGCAGGCAAGCTCGGCATCGAAATTCGCGAGCAATTGCTTGCCGAGAAGCTGGGCGTACCTGTCGTCAAAATTTCAGCGCGAAACAAACAGGGCATAACGGAGCTGCTCCGGCAAATCGAGAACGTGGCGAAGCGGCGGATCGTACCGAAGCCCGTGCAGGTGAAGTACAGCGAGGAGATCGAGCGCCGCATTCAGGAGCTGGAACCGGAGGTCCGCCGTCTGATCGGGGACGATTACCCGGCACGCTGGATTGCGCTGCGCCTGCTTGACGGCGACGACAGCATCATCGCGGCGCTTGAGCGGCGCCTTGGGGCAAACGCTTCGCAGACGAAGGAGATGATCGCCGATGGGCTTTCCTGCGCACACTGACGGCGCCGCGCTCCGGTCGCTGATGCAGAAGATCGATAAAGGCGAGCAAACCGGCATCCGCGATCAGATCGTCGTTGACCTTTACCGGAAAGCTCACGAACTGTGCGCGGATACCGTCACCTATAAAGACCGCAAAAAACTGATGGAAACGTACAAGCTGGACCGAATCCTGACATCGCGGGTATGGGGCTTTCCGATTATGCTGGCGATGCTCGGCGTCGTCTTTTGGCTTACCATCGCCGGGGCGAACGTGCCCTCCTCGATGCTGGCCGGCTTTTTCGGCCGGATCGAAGGCTATTTGACCGCGGCCTTTCAGGCGTTGCACGCCCCCGACTGGCTGCACGGCATTCTGGTGCTCGGCCTTTACCGGGGCACCTCATGGGTCGTCAGCGTCATGCTGCCGCCGATGGCCATCTTTTTTCCGATCTTTGCGCTTCTAGAAAATTTCGGGTACTTGCCGCGGGTTGCCTTTAACATGGATCGGCTGTTCAAAAATCCGGCGGCCACGGCAAGCAGGCATTGACGATGTCGATGGGGTTCGGCTGCAACGCGGCGGCGATTATGTCGACCCGAATCATCGAATCGCCACGCGAACGGATGCTGGCGATTCTGACGAACAATTTCGTCCCCTGCAACGGACGGTGGCCGACACTGATTCTGCTTGCCTCGCTGTTCATGGCGGCCGGTGTCACAAGCCAGTTCCAGATGCTGGCCACTTCGGCGATACTGATGGGCATCGTCCTGTTCGGCATCGTCGTGACGCTGTCCGTATCGTGGGCGCTGTCCCGGACGGCGCTGCGCGGCGTGCCGACGCATTATACGCTGGAGCTGCCGCCATACCGGCGTCCGCAGGTGCTGAAGACGATTTTGATCGCTTCTCGCGACAAATCCTGGATGGTGTTGAGACGGGCGGTCGCCGTCGCTGCGCCGGCGGGCATCATAACCTGGGTGCTCGGCAACGTCATCGTCGGAGACGCGAGCGTACTCGACCACGCCGCGGCCTTCTTCGATCCGTTCGCCCGATTGCTCGGTCTGGACGGGTTTATTCTGATGGCGTTCATTCTCGGGCTTCCGGCCAACGAAATCGTGCTGCCGATTCTGCTGATGGGCTACCTGTCTTCCGGCGCCATGGTCGATGTGGAGGGCATCTCCGGCATTAAGGACATTTTTCTGAGCCATGGCTGGACCTGGCTTACGGCGCTCAATATGATGCTCTTTTCCCTGCTTCATTACCCGTGCGGCACGACGCTGATCAATATTTACAAGGAAACGCGCAGCTTGAAGTGGACGCTCGTAGCGGCGCTGCTGCCGACCGGCATTGCGGTCGGGGTAACGTTCCTGATTGCGCAATTCGTCCGGGCGATGGGTTGGGTGTAATGATGCAAAAAACCGGCAGAAAGGAAGAAATTCCGAAGCTGCCGGTTTTTTGGTGCTGGCGGCGCACCCGAACGACTTGAAAAACTAATGTCATTAGTTTATAGTAAAACTAATGACATTAGTTTTCGGAAAGAGGTGCTTTCTGAAATGAAAGTGACGCGCGTACAACATGTCATCCAATTGTCCTTTCTGCCCCGGTTTTTCCCTGTCAACTGTTATCTGATCGAGGAAAACGACGGTCTGACCTTGATCGATGCGGGCTTGCCGTTCAGTAAAAAAGGCATTCTCCAGGCAGCCGAACGAATCGGCAAGCCGATCGCCCGCATCGTCCTGACGCATGCGCATGACGATCATGTAGGCGCGCTGGATGCGATCAAAGCGCATCTGCCGCATGTGCCGGTTCACATCTCGTCGCGGGATGCGCGTCTGCTGGCCGGCGATGTATCGTTGGATCGGAATGAGCCGAATACGCCGATACGCGGCGGCGTGCCGAAGAAGGTGAAGACGCGGGCGGACGTCCTGCTGGCCGACGGAGACCGCGTCGGCTCGCTTCAGGCCGTTGCCGCTCCGGGCCATACCCCGGGCTCGATGGCGTTCCTCGATACCCGCACCGGCGCGTTGATTGCGGGCGACGCTTTCCAGACGCGGGGCGGGATCGCCGTTTCCGGCCAATTCCGGCCTTGGTTCCCGTTCCCGGCATTCGCGACGTGGAGCAAAACGTTGGCGCTGGAGAGCGCGCGCAGGCTGCAGGCGCTTCGTCCGACGCTGCTCGCCGTGGGGCACGGGCGGATGATTGCCAATCCTGCGGATAAGATCGGGCAAGCCATCGCCGAAGCGGAGCGCGGTGCGGAAAGCGCTGCCCCGCAAAGGAGGGGGTAAGCCATGTCCCCGAGAATCGGTTTGGACCGGCAGATGATCGTGCAGGCCGCGGCGGAAATCGCCGATACGCAAGGCACGGAGGCGGTTACGCTTGCCGCGGTTGCCAAAAAGCTCAATATCCGCACGCCATCTCTGTACAATCATGTGGACGGGCTGCCCGGATTGCGGCAGCTGCTCTCTCTATACGGATTGGAGCAAATGCACGAAAAGCTTGATGCGGCTTGCGGCGGCCGATCCGGAGACGATGCGGTACGGGCGCTTGCCAAGGCGTATCTCGAATTCGCGCGCACCCGCCCGGGCATCTATGAACTGACGCTCCGCGCGCCGGACCCGCAGCAGCCCGAAGTTGCCGCAGCGGGCGAGCGGCTCGTCGGGCTGCTGGTGCGCATTTTGGACGATTACGGCTTAACCTCGGAAGAAGCGCTTCATACCGTTCGGGGGTTGCGCAGCATTTTGCACGGCTTTGCCTCTTTGGAGCGAGTAGGCGGCTTCAGAATGCCGCTTGACCTCGACGAAAGCTTCCGTTTGCTGGTCGATTCGTATCTTGCGGGAATTCGTGCCATCCGGAAGCAGGGGCAGGCCACATAATCATCGTTCACGGCATGCGGATGCCTTGGCCGATACCGTACTTGCTTATGCGCAGAAGTTGTAAATTTTTAAATGACGTCGTTCAATTGCTTGCGGCTATGGCCGTCAAGTTTCTTCCAATCCTGGATTTCGCAGCGTTTGCCCGTCAGGTCGGTCAGAATGATCCGGCTGCCGCCGGGAAACTGCATATGATCGTGCAAATTGCGCATCGCCAGCCGCGTCGGCCCGAGATCGGTCTGCAATTCCCAGATCCACAAGTCGGTCTTCTGCTTGACCGAGTCGACGCGGGTGACGCGGGGAAGGAAATAGCGGAAGCGCAGCTCCTGCCGCAGCACGTCCCGGCTTTCGGCGTCGAGCTCCTCAAGATCTGCGACGATGCCGAGTTCCTCTCCCTTCGCATCCCGGATCGACAAATATTGCGTCGTATACAAAAAGGGGAATGTCCGGAAAACGATCAATTCGGAATAAGGCTTGCCGTCGACGACGCCTTGCATGACGCCGCCGGCGCCACGGCTGAGAGAAATACTCTCCGGCTGCAATACCCGGATATCGTACGGGTCGTTCATCCTTCCACCCCCTTAATTTTGGACAGTTCCTTCTGTGCTTCTACCAGCTTGAAGTAGACACCTTCCTGCGCCAGCAGCTCTTCATGCGTGCCGATCTCGGCGATTCGGCCGTGATCGAGCACGACGAGGCGGTCGGCATTGCGCAGCGTTGACAGCCGGTGGGCGATGGCGAATGTCGTTCGCCCTTTCACGAGCCGCGCGATCGCTTCCTGGATTTGGCGCTCGGTTTCCGTATCGACCGAGGCGGTCGCCTCGTCCAGTATGAGAATTCGCGGATCGTGAATAATGGCGCGGGCGATGGAGACGCGCTGCTTCTCGCCGCCGGACAGCCGGTGTCCGCGTTCGCCGACCCGCGTGTCGTAGCCGTCCGGAAGCCTGACGATGAAATCGTGGGCGTTGGCGATTTTGGCTGCGCGCATAATTTCGAGCGGCGTCGCATCCGGTTTGGAGTAGGCGATGTTCTCGGCGATCGTGCCGTCGAACAGAAACGTTTCCTGCAGCACGACGCCGATTTGACTGCGCAGATCGGTTTGGGCGATGGTGCGCAGATCGGTGCCGTCGATCGTAATGATGCCCTCGTCCGGATCGTAGAACCGGCAGATCAAGTTGATGAACGTCGATTTCCCGGCGCCGGAATGGCCGACAAGGCCGATCATCTCCCCTGCTGCGACGTCCAGGCTGACATTTTTGAGCACGGGATGATGCTTCTCGTATCCGTATGTGATGTTGCGGAACCGGACTTCTCCCCGGACGCGTCCAACCGGCACCGGGTTGGCGGAATCGGGCACTTCGGACGGCGTATCCATAATTTCGAAGACGCGGTCGGCAGCCGCCAGCGCGTGGCTCGCCCAGTTGATCATCTGGCTGACCCATTGCAGCGGGCCAAGCAGCATGCCGAGGTAAGTGATGAGCGCCATCAGCACCCCGATAGTAATTTCCCCGCGCAGCACCGACCATCCGCCGTAATACCAGATGAGCAGCGTGCCGATGCCGGCCACGAACGAGAACAGCGGGAAGAGCCCCTGCCACATCCCTTCGATGCGGATGTTATGGCGCACCACTTCGCGGTTTGCGTCTTCATAGCGCCCCATTTCCGTGCCTTCGCGGCCGAAAGCTTTGACGACGCGGATGCCTTGCAGCGAATCGCCGACCAGTACGTTCAGCCGAAAGATGGAGCGCCATTGCTGGTACCAGCGCCGGCCAATCATCGGCCATACTGTCATCGAGACGACGATCATTACCGGCACCGGAAGCAAAGCGAGCATTGTCAGCCGCCAATCCAGATTAAACATGATCGCGAATATTGCAACAACGCGCAGCGACTCGCCGGCTACCCATATGATGCCGTCGGTCATGAATTGGCGCATCGCCTCCGAATCGCTGTTGACGCGGCCGATAAACTGCGAGGTTTGCCGGCGGTCGAAGAAAGCGAGCGACAAGCGCATGAGCGAGCTGTATATGTCTTTGCGCAGGTCGCCCATCAGTCTGGAGCCGACCCAGACGCCGATCAGGCCGCGGACGGTTTGCATGGCCGACAGAACGACCGATGTAACGGCGAGCCCGACGACGACCCATAACAGGGTGCTGCCCATCGTTTTCGGCTGAAGCACGTCGTCGAGCAGCACTTTGGTGAGATAAGGCGGTATCAGTTCCACCAGCGTCGTCAGGATGAGCAGAGCCGCCGCTCCGATCATCTGCGGCTTGTAAGGTTTGGCGTATCCGAGCATGCGGAGAATCACTTTTTTGTTGTTTTTGCAGATCGGACACGATTGCGAATCTTCCGGCAGCGGGTTGGCGCATTTGGGGCATAGACGGGGAAAGTCGTTCTTCGAAGCGGCTGGCCGCTCCTCCCCTTTGGCCAGCGCGCCGATCAGCTTGGCGGCGTAGTTGAAAACGGAAGCCAGCGACGCGGTATAGCGAAGGATGACGACGGGGCCATCTTGCGTATCCGCGATGAGCGTGCCTCCGCCGATTCCGCCAACGGCTCTGGCATCGTCGATCGTTTCGACGGTCAGCCGCAATACCCTGGAGCCGTCGGGAAGCCAGACCGAGACGTCGGACTCGGTAACGGTAAGCCACTGATCGCCGAATTGTCCGTCATGCAGCAGGTCGGCCCTAACGCCGAGCAGCGGTTCGGATCCGACAAATTGCCGTATCTCTTCGGGCAGTTTTTCGAATGTCGGCATAACGTTCTCCTCTTCTCGCTAATCTTGAATCCTCTTTGCAGCAAGCGCGGTTCAATCCGGCCCGTCGCAGGCATCAATGCTATCATTAAGGCACGGAAGGAGAGGCGCCGGCAAGCGAAAGAACAATTATAACCGTTCTAGGCATGTGTCCATCTGCCGTCATGAGCCTCAACGCTTACCGGTTTGTCCGATCCGTTGTGCTACCCGCTATGCGGAAGTCGGGTATTCGAATAACCAGGACTTTTAACCTAATTTTTATTCAGGCGGATAAAGGAATTGATTGCCATCGTGTCGAATAAGGGACTTTTGTCGCAATTATGGCGAATTGCGTCGAATTTTTCTTATATCGAAACGAGGGGTATGCATCATGAATCGCAGTCGATTACATCCGTCATCTTTTATCCGCATGTTGCTCCTGCTGATCGCCGTGCTGTTGGCCGCCGGAACGGGGGTGCCAGCGGGAGCGTCCGCCAGCGGCATAGTCAATCCGAAGCAAATTTACACGTATGAAATCATGGTTCGAGATATGAAGAAGCTTGCGGAGCGTTATCCCGAATTGATCCGTATCCGTTCGATCGGAAAGAGCGAATACGGCCGCGAAATATGGAGTATGGACCTCGGCAACGGACCGGCCGTCGTCCTGCTGAACGGCTCGCATCATGCGCGGGAATGGATCACGACCGTTCTGCTTATGGCGCTGGCTGACCGTTACGCGCAGGCGTATGTGCAGAACGGTACGATCGGATCCTACCGGGCCGTCGATCTGCTCGACCGCGTCACGTTCCGGATTGTGCCGATGGTCAATCCGGACGGCGTCACGCTGCAGCAGAAAGGAGCCGGCGCGTTTCCCGCGGAGGTCCGGCCGCAGCTTCTGCGGTTGAACGGAGGAAGCAGCAACTTCAAACGCTGGAAGGCTAACGCCAAAGGAATCGACTTGAACCGGCAATATCCTGCCGGGTGGGGAAACATACATAATCCGGCTCCCGCGCCCGGGTATAAAAATTATAAAGGCATCCGTCCGATACAGGCGAAAGAAACGCAGGCGATGGTCAAGCTGGCGCGAGAGACGAAGCCGGAAATTGCCGTGTCATACCATTCATCGGGGGAAATACTGTACTGGAACTTTTTGACCCCTGCAGCGAACGTCGAGCGAGATCGGCAGATCGCGAACGCTTATGCGGCCCTAACCGGATACCGGCTCGTTACCCCGTCCAAAAATCCGTCGGGCGGCGGTTTTACCGACTGGTTCATTCAGGAATTCGGGCGGCCGGCGCTGACGCCGGAAATCGGACGCTATTCGGGCGAATCGAACGTCCCGCTGACCGAATGGGACCGCATCTGGAAACAGCACCGCGATATCGGCGGGCTGCTCGGAGGAGAAGGGTACAAGCTGTGGATGAAGCGCCAGAAAGCGGAGACCGCCAAAGGCGAAATTCGGCTGACCCGCTCGGAAACGCTTCGCCGTTGGCCGGATCCGACTGCGGATCAAATCGCTGTACTGTACGAAGGACGCTATACGGTTACTCGGAAGAAAGGCGACTGGTACGAAATTCGCACCGACCGCGGAACGGGCTGGGTTCCCGCGAATCGAACGCTTCGCGGACCGTTCGAGAAGCCGGAGTCGGATACAATCGTCATCACGCAAGGCGCGGAGCTGTTCGACTCTCCTTTGAATGAGAAGGCAGCGGCCATCCAGAAAAAAGCGGCGGAAGCAAAGGCGCTGGAAATTTGGAGAAACTGGGCGCTGATCCGCATCGATCGCAAGTCCTGGTGGGTTCGCACAAGCGACATCGATTTCGTGGCCGAATCGCCCAAACCGGGAAAGCCGTCCGAAAAGGCGCCGGGCAAGGAACCGGAGCAAGGTTCGGGGAAGGTGCCGGGGGATGGGCCATCGGAAAGTCCGGGGGTAGCGCCGGGGAATGAGCCATCGGAAGGTCCGGGGGTAGCGCCGGGGAATGAGCCATCGGAAGGTCCGGGGAAAGCGCCAGGGGATGAACCGGAGCAAAACTCGGAGCAAGCGCCGGGGGATAATCCGGAGCAAAGTTCGGAGATCATACCGGGGGATAAACCGGCGGATGGTTCGGACAACGGGAACGGCGGAATCCGTGAGCCGTCGGCGCCGGGAACCGTCACGATGCCGGAGGAGGAGGCCAAGGGCGGCGGCAAAGGAAGCGCCGCATAGATACTGTTGGTGCATAAAAAGACCGCACCCCACAAAAAAGCTGCATCGGCTGATGCAGCTTTTTGTAATTAAAGAAATATAAAATTTACTTCCTATTTGCCTGTCTAACCGTCCGCGCCATTTGTCAAACCATCCAAAGTTCGTATACGCGCCCCGCCATCTGACTAATCTCCTCCGGTCCGTCGGAACGCCCGGCCTTCGGTTTAATTGCCTCCGGTTCATCCGGTGCGCCCCGTCTTTCGTCAAATCGTCTCCGGT
>NZ_BOVJ01000026.1 GCF_018403665.1 Paenibacillus cisolokensis | reverse complement strand
CGCCATGCGGCGCAATGCGGTGAAATTCAGATGCGCGGTAATATCCTGCTCGCCGGGGTTCAGGAACGGATCGTCATGCACGACATGGCGGGAATAGCAAAGCAGCGTTCCTTTCATGCGATGAGCGGCGGCATATTCCTCCGCCTCGTGCCCGTAATCGGCAATGAGCAGAACGCCTTCGGGAACGAGACGGGCGATCCGCTCCAGCCATTCGCCCGCCGGCAGATGGACTTCCGTCTCCTGTCCTTCGCGAAGGACGGTACCGTCCGCATCGAGCGAAGCGGCGATGCGCTCGTCGGACAGCGGCATCCGTACATAACAGAACGGCGAGCGGCCGTCGCTTTCGCCCTCGGCATCGACGGCGACGCCGAGCTCATACAGCCGGCCGTTTCGCCTGATGACGCGATGCACGGGCAGCGCGTCGAGCAGCTCGTTGGCGATGATGACGGCCGGAAGAAGCGAGCCGCGGCTTTCCGCCTCGCCGGATGTCAGAAACGCCGCGGCACAGCCTGTGCCGAAGCCGCTCGCGGCGGAAGCGACGTTGTTGCGGGCTGCGGCGAGATGCGCCGGATGGTCCTCGACGATAACCGGACGCAGCCATTCCGCCCATCCCGGTTCGCGTCTGCTCCATTCCGCCATCATTTGCGCCGTCAGCCGGGCGGTGCCAGCTCCCCATTCGACAACTTCGGCCGTTCCGAATGGCCGTGCCGCCTCCAGTACGAACGAGGCCAGAACATCGGCCATGGCGGTTCCGATGCCCGGGCTGGTATAGAAGTCGCCGTCCTTGCCGATCCGGACGCGACCGGAACGATAGTAACCGTATGTATCGTCGTACAGACATAATTGCATATAGCGGGCGAACGTAATGCAGCGAAACGGTCCCGAAGGTCCGCGGCGGGTATCCTTCCAGCCGGCCTCGCCGCTTTCGGTGATGATACGGGCGATTTTTCGGTCAAAGCATTCGGTCCGGTTCGTTCCATCTCGCGCTCCTTCATTGCGGTCGTTGATCGTTTTCGTTGTCGTAATCGGCCGTTACGAAGCATACAATGTAGCCGAACGGGTTGGACAAGAGGGGGAATACCGATGAACAAGAGAGCGCTGCGGGCAGCCTCCATTTTATCGATCGTGCTGACGCTGCTTTCGGCCAGGCTTTCGGTCGGCGCCGTTTCCCCCGACGAAGAAACGCGCCGCCTGCTGGAGAAAAGTCTCAGCATCGTCGAAATCGACAAAGAAATCGGGCGAATCCGCGAACAGCACGAAGCGCTGGCCGATACGGCGGAGCGGACCGCGGAGCGGCTTGCGGAACGCGAAGCCGCCGTCGAGCGGAAACGCGAGGAGGCCGGCCGCGTGCTCCGTTCCTATTATATGGGCGAAAAAGATATGCTGCTTGCCGCGCTGCTCCATTTCGACAGCTTGGCGGATCTTCTGGCCATGCTCGACTATGTGCAGTTGCTGTTCGCCCGAGACCAGCATACCTTGAATGACTATATGGCGCAATACCGGGAGTTGAAACAGAACTACGAGGAACAAAACCGCGAGCTGGAACTGCTCAAAGCGACCGAGGACGAACTGTTGAAACAGCGCAACCGCCTTGCGGCGCTGCAAGCCGAGCTCGACAGCGAGCTGGACGGCCGTACGGACGCCGAACGTCTGCGAATCTGGATGGACGAAATGAACCGGTACTGGGAAACGGCCGGACTTCGCGAAGTGCGCCAATATTTCCGCGCTTTGGCCGATGCGATGCAGCAGCTGCCGGACTGGGTGCAATCGAACGACGATTATTTGACGATCCAGGGACTGCAGTATACGCTCGTAATTCCGGAAGACGGGCTGAACGCATATTTGCGTGAACAGAACGATCTGTTTATGAACTTTTCCTTCGGTTTTCAGGACGGACGGATTACCGCAGGCGGCAGCCGGGAAGGGATGGACGTGCAAATCGCGGGCCACTACACCGTCGAGGACGAACCGAAGAACGGACTGGTGTTCCATGTCGACGAGCTGCGCTTCAACGGTCTTTACTTGCCGGACACGACGCGGCGAGCGCTCGAAAAGGAATTCGACCTCGGTTTCTATCCTCACAAAATCGTGTCATTCCTGAAAGCGACATCCGTCAGCATAAGCGACGGCGAGCTTAAGGTTACCCTTAATGTCGGTCTGTAACGGCCATTCGGCGCTCCCACTCTTCCAGGAAGCGCCTTCCTTCTTCCGCTCCCGCACGAACGGCAGCCGCCCACGTCTCGGACCACGCCGTCATCCGGCTTGTCCATTCCGGATCGGCGGGGTACGCCTCCGGGCGGTCGAACGCGGCAAGCCATGCCGCCCCGTCCGCCACAGACGAATACGCGGACAGTGTACCGCTGTACAGCGACTTGCGAGCAGGCAGCTTGCCGAACTCCCGGTAATCTTCCCATTGCCTGTTCGCTGACGTAAACTCCGCAATCCATCGGCTCGCCTCATCAGGTGCCTCCGTCGCGGCCGAGATGACGAAGCTTCTGCCCCCGGTCCAGACGGCATGACGGTCGATTTCACTTCGCACGACCAGTTTGCGGTCGGCCGCACCGAGACCGGCATATTCCGATTGCGGCAGAAGCGCCGACAGCAGCCGGCCGGAACGGAACAGCTGCTTCACCTTTTCCGCGCCGCCGTCCGCGCCGATCATGAGCGGCGCCGCGGCCGTTCCAAGCAACCGGAGCATGCCGGCTTCCTTATCTGTCGGCACGTGGCGCCGGACTGCCGATCCGCCGCTTGCCTCCAGCGAATCGAGCCATACCGCCAGTCCGAGGCCGTCCTCGGCGGCAAGGCGGACAAGCCTGACGTCAGGCTCCCGGTCCGCCGCGGCGGCGGCGAGCCGCAACGCCTCTTCGATCGAGCCCGGCGGCTTTTCGCTGCCCGCGGAGCGAAGCAGCTCGCCGTTCCAGACGGCGAGCAACGGGTCCGCATCCTTCGGTACGCCCCAGTAATAGCCGTTCCATTGCAGCGGCTCCAGCATGCCCTTCAATTGATCGGACAGCGTCTCTCCCGTATAGGCCGAATCGGCCGGCAGCAAATAGCCGCGAACGGCAAACTCCCGCACCCATGCGTTGTCCAGCAGCATAATGTCGGGACTGTCGCCGATCTGCGCCTCCTGTTTCCAGGTCCGGTATGCGTCGGCGGAGTCGATATTCGTCTCGAAAATAGACAATTCGGGGTAGCGCGCTTCCATTTCCCGATTAAACGCTTTCAACCTCGCGAATTCCTGCTCGCTCATCGCTACGGCGATATGCAGCCGGCGCCGCTCGGCCGGCGGGGCAGCGCCGTCCGCCGGCTGTTCGCGGTTCGTTCGCAGCAGCGGCCCCGACACCGGCGAGCCCGGCCCGGATACGAGCGGCATAACGATAAGCAGCAGCAAAAACCCGATCCTGCCAGCAGCATCATATAGGTTTTACGGGACACTGCGCCCATTCCTCTCCTACTATTTTCCTATATCGCTATCATAGCAGTAAAGTCCCGTTTTGTCTTCCGCAAAAGCAAAAGAGCTGCTCCGAAAAGAGCGTCCATCGACGCGGAGACGGCCCGGGAGCGGCAAGCGGTCCGCACGGAACCGTTACAGCAAATCAGCGGCAAGCTGGGCCAGCTTGGAGCGTTCTCCTTTCTCAAGCGTGATGTGGCCGCTCGTTCCTTCGCTCTTGAACCGTTCCACCAGATGCGTCAGCCCGTTGCTGACCGAATCGAGATACGGATGATCGATTTGCTCGGGATCGCCCATCATCACGACTTTGCTGCCTTCACCCGCTCGCGATACGATCGTCTTCACCTCATGGCGGGTCAAATTTTGCGCTTCGTCGATAATAATGAACTGGCCGGGAATCGATCTGCCTCTTATATAAGTGAGCGCCTCGACCTGAATGCTGCCGAGTCCCATCAAAATTTTGTCGATTTCCCCGGCTTTTTTGACGTCGAACAAGTATTCCAGATTGTCGTAGATCGGCTGCATCCACGGCCGCAGCTTCTCTTCCTTCTCGCCCGGCAAATACCCGATATCTTTGCCCATCGGCACGACGGGTCTGGCGATGAGCAGCTTTTTGTATTTATGCTCGTCCTCGACTTTCATCAGCCCGGCCGCAAGCGCAAGCAGCGTTTTGCCTGTGCCCGCTTTTCCGGTAAGGGTGACGAGCGGAATATCGTCGTTCAGCAGCAGTTCCAGCGCCATCCGTTGCTGCGCGTTGCGGGCGGTAATGCCCCAGACCGGATCGTTGCTCAAATAGAGCGGCTCCAGCCGCGTTCCGTCCGGGCTTACTTTCAGCAAAGCCGATTTCGAAGAGCCCATCTCATCCCGCAAAATGACGAATTCGTTCGGATAAAACGGTGCCGCGGCCGGCAAGCTTTTGACCGGGAGAAAGCGGTAAGAATAAAATTCGTCGATGATCGCCGGGTGCACGTGCAGCGTCGTATAGCCGGTGTACCGGTCCGACGGCTCCGTCGGGCGGTCCGATAAATAGTCCTGCGCCATAAGGCCAAGCACATCCGCCTTGATGCGGACGAGCACATCTTTGCTAACGAGAATGACGGGCGACGGCTTCTCCGTTTTCGCCTCCTCCAGATGATAATTCAGCGCAACCGCCAATATGCGGTTGTCGTTCGTCATTTCCCCGAACATCTCCTGAACGCGGATAAAGCTGCGGTGGTTCAGCTCCACCTTCAGCACGCCGCCGTTCGGCAGCCGGATGCCGTCGGGCAGCCGGCCATGCTCGCGCATCGTATCAAGCAGCCGGGATACCGATCGCGCGTTGCGTCCCAGCTCGTCGGCCATCCTTTTCTTGGAATCGATTTCTTCCAGCACGATTGCGGGAATGATGATCTCGTTGTCTTCGAAAGCGAAAATCGCTTGCGGATCGTGAAGGAGCACATTGGTGTCCAGAACGAATATTTTTTTCATTTTTCGTCCCTCCTGGCGTTGATCGGTTGATGGCCATACATAGCCGCATCCGGAAGCGGACAAACTACGGAAGAATCAAGCAACGAGATTATAGGAAAGGCAAGGTGGCGAACATGTACTGCAAATGGTTGGCAGCGGTGTTGTTACTATGTGTAGCGGCGACAGGATGCGGCACCGTCGCGCGCAATGAAACATCACCCTCTCCGCAAAGTCATGCAGGCGTGCGCACGCAGCAGGTTGCTCCCCGCGAAGCGGAAGTCATAACCCCCGGACAGCTGACGGCACATCTCGAAAGGCTGGCACAAGGCGTTCGGGGCGTGAAAGGAGCCCATTGCGTCGTATTGGGCAACACGGCCGTCGTAGGCATCGACGTCGACAGCAAGGTAGACCGTTCGCACGTCGGCACGATCAAATATTCCGTTGCGGAAGCGTTCCGCAAAGATCCGTACGGCATCAATGCAATCGTCACGGCGGATATGGATCTGAACGAGCGGCTCAGGGAACTGAGCGAGGATATCCGGGCAGGCCGTCCGATCGCCGGTTTTGCCGAGGAACTGGCCGATATCGTCGGACGCATCGTGCCGCAAATTCCCCGTCATATAACACCGAGCGACACCGAACCGGACCCTTCAAAAATGCCGAAAGCCTAGTGAAATCATCACTAGGCTTTTCTTATCGCTTCAAATACTTGTCCGTCCAGCTTGTCGGCGGCGCGCTTGTCATAGGTTTTCTCAAATTCCGGAACCGCGGCCAATCGGGAACCGTGGAACATCGCATTGCGAACCGTGTCGATTTCCGCCTCGTAGCATACGAGACGAAACGGCACGCCGTCCAGATCGTCCGACAAGACGCGAACTTTGCCGTATACGGCCTGCGCGGTGCACGGACCGAATACAGTGAGGCAAATATCCGGTCTGGACGCCATATTGCGAACGAGCCGGGAACGGCCGTCAACGGCAAAACGGATCCGCTTCGCGTCGGGAGCGAACACCCACGAAATGACGCTGGACGTCGGATATCCGCTGTCCGCATCGACGGTATGCAACAGCACGAACGGCTGGGACTGAAGCTGCAAAACCATTTCGTCCGATAGCGCGGTAACCGGTTCGGTCATCCGGGACGACCTCCTTCGCAGACGATAAAGTTCATAAGCAGGTTCGTAATGCCATTGTACCACAGCGGTCACGGACGTACCACCGGTCATTCCGCCATACGGGCGGCAAGAGCGGCTCTGGCCTCCTCCAGTCTGGCTGCGTTCAAATAGACGTAAGGACTTTTCCAATCGCCTTGAAGCGGAATATATTCGATATTATCTTTATCTATGCCAAAATAAGTCGTGAACAGCTGCGTAATTTCGCTGGAAGGCATGTCCGTTTTCATGTTGTCGCCCACGGCGCTTATAACGGAGCCGAGCTTCGCCGCTCCCCCGAACGATTTCAGCTTGTCCGCGATCGCCGCAAGCACTTCGCCCTGCCGCTTGTTTCGCGAGAAATCGTCGGACATGTTTTTGCCGTCGTTCGATTTGCGGTACCGGATGAAATCGAGCGCCTGCTGTCCGTTCAGCTTTTGCACGCCTTTGCTTAAATTGATGTTCGTTCCGTCCGCGCGATCGACATAGCGCATATCCATATCGACGTCGACCGTTACGCCGCCAAGCGCATCGACGACGTCAATAAAGCCTTTGAAATTGATAGTCGCCGCATAGTCGATCGGAATGCCGAACATCTTCCCGAACATTTTGCGCAGCTCTTCCTTGGCCGCCAACTCCGCCTGTTCTCCGCTCAATCCGTCTTTTTCACGCTGCGCAGAAATCCGGCATAGAATTGGTTCGCCTTCTGCTGCTTATATCCGTCGAGTTGAATGAGACTGTCGCGCGGAACCGATACGACCGTCGCCGATTTCGTCGCCGGATTGAGCGCGGCGACCATAATCACATCCGTATTCAACGTGCCGGTTTTGGCACGGGAATCGACTCCCAAAAGGAGGAACGCTTTCGGCTTGTCTTTCACCGATTCGCCGGGAGGCACCTCGCGGTCGACGCCGACGGTTCGAATCGCGTAATAGGTTTCCCATACCAAATAGCCGACATATCCCCCGACTGCCAGCAGCAAAACAAGAACGGCAGCTATTACTTTTTGAGAGGCGATCCGGACTTCGGCTTCTTATCCCGTCCCCGTTTCGTCCGTGCGCTCCGTCCGTGCGCCTCGGATCTGGGGCCGAGTCCGGCGCCGAATTGCGTCTCCATCGCAACATCCCCTGTCAGTTGTATTTTGGATTGGCGTTAATGTCGTGCAGCAGCTGCTCGGCCGACTCGCGATCCATCCGCTTCATGATCGTCTCGCCGTCCTTCTCGAGCCGCACGTCGATGACCGTTTCGTCCTGCCGCACGATCGCCATACCGGTAATGCCGTGATCTTCGGCCAGAATTTGGGCGAAAAAGTCGAGCGTCTTGAAAGCGGCCCCGTCGTCCGGACGGGCATCGCAAACAATCCGCATTTGCAGCCAGTTAAACAGCGCGTCTTCGAGCCGCATGCTTTCTCCTCCTTCCGCATCCGCCGACCGGCCGTCGGCACGATTCGGCAAGACCGGTCGTCATATCAGACGAACGTCCCATTCGGAAAGTTTCAATCCGTCTGGAACGTTCGCTAGCAGGACGTTTACGATTTGGTCGATTCCGTTTTCATTTTCTCCGTGTCTTCCCCGCGCCTGTTCTTCCATTTGTCGTACAGCTGCCTCATCCGGAGCAGCAGCATCATCGCAACCGCAACCGCCATGCATTGGATGATCGGCAGTTTGTCAATTTGCAGGATGAGCAGCACGAACGAACCGAGCGCCATCATCAAATAGACGATCACTTCTTTCAGCAGCGGAAGGCGCTGAGCGCGGAACACTTTGTTGAAAATGTAGATCGTGCAGCCCAGAATGAGCAAATAAGAGACAAGCGGATGGGCGCTTAACCACTCTTGCATTCGTTGACCCTCCTAAAACTTTGCCTTCGGCAAAGTCGCTTCGCCGGCCTGTGCCAAACTTTGCTTTCGAGTAAAGCCGCTTCGCAAACTCAGGCTTTGCCGATTGCGCCGGCCTGCGCCATTTTGCGCTGCTTCTCGGCGCGTTCCCGCTCGGATTTGTTGAGCAGCTTTTTGCGCAGACGAATCGACTTGGGCGTTATTTCGCAATATTCGTCGTCGTTCAAATACTCGAGCGCCTGCTCGAGCGAGAAGATGACGGGCGTCTTCAGGCGCACCGTTTCCTCCTTCGTCGCCGAGCGGATGTTCGTCAGCTGCTTTTCTTTGCATATATTGACGACGATGTCGTTGTCGCGGTTATGCTCGCCGACGATCATCCCTTCATAAATTTCCGTTCCCGGCTCGACGAACAGGACGCCTCTGTCCTCCACCGACAGCATGCCGTAATATGTCGACGTTCCGCTTTCGCTGGCGACGAGAACGCCCTGATGCCGTCCTCCGACGTCGGCCCCGGCGATCGGCCCGTAGCTGTCGAACGCATGATTCATAATGCCGTAACCGCGCGTAAGCGTCAGAAAATGCGTGCGGTACCCGATCAGCCCTCGTGCCGGAATAATAAATTCGAGCCGCACCTGTCCCGTCCCGTTGTTGATCATATTGACCATCTCGGCTTTCCGCGTGCCGAGGCTTTCCATCACCGGACCCATGCTTTCTTCCGGAATATCGATAATAAGCCGCTCGTACGGCTCCATCTTCACCCCGTCGATTTCTTTCACGATCACTTCGGGCTTGGATACTTGAAGCTCGTAGCCTTCCCGGCGCATATTCTCGATCAGTATCCCGAGATGCAGCTCTCCCCTTCCCGATACGATAAAGACGTCCGGGCTGTCCGTCTCTTCGACCCGCAGCGCCACATCGGTCTCCAGCTCCTTCATCAGCCGCTCGCGCAGCTTGCGTGACGTCACCCATTTTCCTTCGCGGCCGGCGAACGGGCTGTTGTTCACAAGGAAGCTCATCTGCAGCGTCGGCTCGTCGATTTTCAGAACGGGAAGCGCTTCGGGATGTGCAGGGTCGGCGATCGTCTCGCCGATGTTGATCTCGCGGATTCCGGCGATGGCCACGATGTCCCCGGCGCCCGCCTCCTTCAGCTCTACCCGCTTCAAGCCCTGGAATCCGAACAGCTTCTCGATTCTCGCCTGCTTCATTCCGCCTTCCCGGGTCATGACCGCAACGGACTGGCCTTGCCGGATCATCCCCCGATTGACGCGGCCGATCGCGATGCGTCCCAAATATTCGTTATAATCGAGCAGCGTCACCAAAACTGAAGGGGCTCGTCTACTTTTTCCTCCGGGGCGGGGATATGGCTAATAATCGTTTCGTACAGAGACTGCATGTCGCTTTCCTGTTTGGCCGGATCGGGGTCAGTACTGGACGTTCCCATCAGGGCGGATGCATAGACGACAGGGAAATCGAGCTGGTCGTCGTTCGCGCCGAGCTCGATGAACAGATCGAGCACCTCGTCGACCACTTCCGCCGGCCGGGCGTTGGGCCGGTCGATCTTGTTGACGACGACGATCGGGGTCAGATCGGATTCCAAAGCTTTGCGCAGCACGAACTTGGTCTGGGGCATGCAGCCTTCGAAAGCGTCGACCACAAGCAGAACGCCGTCGACCATCTTCATGATGCGCTCCACTTCGCCGCCGAAATCGGCGTGTCCGGGCGTATCGACAATGTTGATCAAATAATCTTTATACGTAATTGCCGTATTTTGGCCAAATCGTAATCCCGCGTTCCCGTTCCAAATCGTTGGAATCCATCGCTCTTTCCTGGATCGTTTCATTGGCGCGAAACATGCCGGATTGCTGCAGCAGCTTGTCGACCAGCGTCGTTTTGCCGTGATCGACATGGGCGATGATCGCGATATTGCGCAATTTGTTTCGTTCGATCATAAAACTAGTTCTCACTCCGTATCCTCTATTATTTTTCTCTACCTTTACCAGCGCGAGCGCGCTTTGCGGCCGTACATCATCCAGGCGCCGACCGCGATCAGAGCGATCGCAATCAAATAGACTCCCCATTTCCAAAGCAGGATCAACGCGAACGCAGCGGCCGAAACGGCGGCCAGCGCTACGGAAGCCGTAAAGGCAAACCGCGGCCGCGAAGACTCGAACAAATAAAATTCATAAAGCCCTACGGCCAAGCCCAAAATGAAAAAAGGCCATACGTATTTCATATTGTCCCAGCCCGAAACCGTGCAGAACAAGAACAGCAGCGCATATACGCACAGCATGCCGCCCGGAATCAAGACGACCGCCGGCAGCAGCCGGCCGAAAAACAGCACATGCAGCAGTATGCCCGGCACCAAAATGAATAACGGCCAAAACACAGAACCGATAAAGCTGAATACTCCCAACTTGCCAAGCAAAATGACGATGCCAGCCAGCAAAATAAAAATACCGGCGGAGTATTTGTTCTTCACCATCAGCTTCCCCCCGCTTGAATGCACTGCTCCCGATTCGGCTTTGACAACGGCTACCGCGTTGGAAGAATGAGGCGTTCGTTCGCAAAGCCGGCAAGAGCCGTTCTGAACTTGATCATTCTTATAGTTTAATGGAACTGCGTGCAAAAAACCAGTGCATAGCTTCCCAAAACGCGAAAAAGCCGCTTCCCTTCGGAGCAAGCGGCTTTCGCGCATTTCATCGTCTCAATTGCTTTCCGTTTAGCGGGATGCAAAACGAATGCGCAGCATCGCGACGACGATCACAAGCGGGATGCTGAGCAGCGGAATCGCTTCGGAGGCGGTCGCCGAACCGTGCAGCAGCAAGCGGTTGAGTCCCTCGTCGCGAACGAGCATTTCGCCGGCGGCATATCCGAGCAGTCCGGCCCCGGCATATACGAGAAACGGCACTTTCTCGAGCAATGTGGTAAGCATATGGCTGCCCCAAATGATTACCGGTATGGTCAGCACGATTCCGAGAACAATAAGAACAGGTTCGCCTTGGGCAATGGCTGCGATGGCCAACACATTGTCCAGACTCATAATCAAATCCGCGGCGACGATCGTTCGCACCGCCGCCCTGAGCGAGCCGGCGCGCCGAATATCGGTGCCGGTCCGTTTGTTGTTTTCGGCATCGGTCAGCAGCTTTACCGCAATCGCGAACAACAGCACCGCTCCGATAGCCTGGAGGAAAGGGACGGCGAGCAAGGCAAGCGCGACGGCGGTCATGGCGCAGCGAAGCGCGATCGCGGCAGCCGTTCCCCACCAGATCGCCTGTTTCCGTTGGTGAGGCGGAAGTCTGGAGCTTGCCATCGCGATCACAATCGCGTTGTCGCCGCTGAGCAAAATATTGATCAGCAAAATTTCGGCAAACAGCAACACTTGGTCCATCTTGTCCTTCTCCCCCTTTGTCCTCACGGTATGTTGAAAAAATAAAATATGTCACGAAAAATTTTGAATCCTTAAACCCGTATTTTGCGTAACTAGAAGTTGCTAGAAGTTGGTTCGAATTTTATGCGCACAGGAAGGAGGGACAAGCAAAATGGAATGGTTTTCTCTCGAATTTTTTACTGCCCTGCTGACTATCGTTCTCATCGACCTCTTCCTGGCCGGAGATAACGCGATCGTCATCGGAATGGCAGCGCGAAACCTGCCAAAAGACCAGCAGAAGAAAGCCGTTATTTACGGAACGGCAGGGGCAATCGGCATTCGGATCATCGCAACCGTGCTGGTCGTTCAGCTGCTGAACATCCCATGGCTCCATCTTGCGGGCGGTCTGCTGCTCATCTGGATCGCTTACAAGCTTGTCTTGCAAGATGACGGCCACGGTGACATCAAAGCCGGAAATACGTTGTGGCAATCGGTTCAAACGATTATTATCGCCGACGCCGCAATGGGGATTGACAACGTCATCGCGGTAGCGGGAGCGGCTCACGGGGACATGGCGCTCGTCATTATCGGATTGCTGATCAGCATACCGGTTATCGTCTGGGGAAGCACGCTGTTTATTAAGCTGATCGACCGGTTTCCGTGGATCATCTACATCGGTTCGGGCATTCTCGCTTATACGGCGGCCAAGATGATCACTCACGAGCCTGTTCTGGAGTCGTTCTTCGAACCCGTTCTGATCGGCTGGTCATTCAAAATCGCCATTATCGCCCTGGTCATTCTGGCCGGAATGGCGACCAACAATATGCGCAGAAACAAAGCCGCTATGCAAAAAGAAAGCAGGGAATCCCATTAAGGGCCCCTGCTTTTTTTTCGGTCAAAACCAGCTTTCCTCGAGATCGCCGACCTTGCCGCCGCTTCCGTACTCCACGGCGATCGTCTCCGTCCCGTCGACAGCGGCTGCAATCATGCCGTCCAGCTCCGGCATCGACGACTCGATGCGCTCGACGACATTCAAATTCGGATTCGTGCTCGGCGATTTCGGCTGGAACAGTGTGCAGCAATCTTCATAAGGCAATATCGACGTTTCATACGTTCCGATCCGCTCCGCCATCCGGATAATTTCCAGCTTGTCCATCATGACGAGCGGTCTGAGCAGCGGCAGGCTCGTGGTCCGGCCGATGACATTCATGCTGCCGAGCGTTTGGCTGGCCACCTGGCCGAGACTGTCTCCGGTGACGATAGCCCCGGCTTTTCGGCGGTCGGCGATCCGCTCGGCAATGCGCAGCATAGCCCGCCGCATCAGCGTAATGAGCAAATGCTCCTTGTTGAAACGGACGAGCGCAGTCTGAATATCGGTGAACGGGACGAGATGGAGTTTCAGCGATCCTCCGCCGTAGTACGCCAGCCGCCGCGCCAGTTCGACGACTTTGTCTTTGGCCTGCTCGCTCGTAAAAGGGTAGCTGTGAAAATGGACCGCTTCCAGCTCCAACCCTTTGCGCATCGCCATCCAACCGGCTACCGGGCTGTCGATGCCGCCGGAGAGCAGCAAAATCGCCTTCCCGTTCGTTCCGTACGGAAAACCTCCCGCTCCCGGCACGGCCTCGCAATAGAGATAAGTCCCTTCCGGTTGGATATCGACATGAAGCTCGACATCGGGCCGGTGCACGTCCACTTTCAAATTCGGCGTCGCGCGCAGCACATGTGCGCCCACCAGATGATTCATCTCGTGGGACGTATGCGGAAATTGCTTCCATGCGCGCTTCACCGTTACTTTGAATGTCCGGGGAACATCGGGATAGGAGCGCATAATCGCAAGCGCCGCGTCCCGGATCGATTCCAGCTCCGAATCGGCCCGCTTGGCGGGACTGAAGGAGCTCAATCCGAATACATCCTTGAGCCGGTCCCGGATCGGCTCGTACGCTTCCCCGTTCAATTCGACATAGATGCGGCCGTAAGTCGCCGTCGCTTTCGCGCGCGGAAACGACTTGAGCGCCTCCACGACCTGTTCAAGCAGCCGCTTCTCAAACCGTCCGCGATTGCGCCCTTTAACCGTAATTTCGCCAAGCCGAAGAATGATTCTGTCGTAGATCATGCCTGGCCGCCTCCCTTCCGCTCCAGCGGCTTCAATGTATCCACCGTCGTCCGGATAATAGCCGCCAGCTTGTCGATGTCTTGTTCGGTATGCTCGTCCCCGAAGCTGATCCGCACGCCGCTGGCTGCCCGGTCATGCGGCAGCCCCATGGCGAGCAATACCCGGCTTGGCCGGTCGTCCTTCGAGGAGCAGGCCGATTTGGTCGAGACGACCACCCCGTTTTGCTCAAGCATATGGACGATAACTTCCGGCTTCATCCCCGGATAAGAGAAATGGACAATATGAGGGGCCATCTCCCCGGAAGACGCATCGCCGTTCACAACCAGCTCCGGAATCGCCTGCAGCTGCCGGACAAGCCGTTCGCGTAGCCGCGTCATCCGCTCGAGACGCAGCGGCTGCGATTCGATCGCCAGACGAAGCGCCTTGGCGGCCGCAACGATGGCGGGCACGTTCTGGGTTCCCGCTCTTAAGCCGCGTTCATGCTGGCCGCCGGAAAACAGCGGATCGAGGCGGACGTCTTCCCGCACATACAGCAGCCCGACCCCTTTCGGTCCTTGCAGCTTATGAGCCGATATGCTGAACAGATCGATCCCCCACTCTTTCAAGCTGACAGGCAGCTTGCCGACGCTTTGGACGCCGTCGACATGAAACAGCGTTTTCGGTCTGGAACGAAGCCAGCGGCCGATTTCGGCGATCGGTTGAACGGCGCCTACTTCATTATTTACATGCATGACGCTGACGAGTATCGTATCGTCCGTGCACGCTTCCCGGATCCGCTCCGGCGACACATGACCGCCCGGTCCGGCCGGAACATACGTGACGCGGAAGCCTTCCCGCTCCAGCTGGCGAAACGCCTCGTACACCGAAGCATGCTCGATCCCCGTCGTCACCAGATGATTGCCCCTGCTCCGGTATTGCCGGGCGGCTCCTTTGATCGCCAGATTGTTGCTTTCCGTTCCTCCCGACGTGAAAATCCATTCCTCCGCCTTAACGCCGAACAAAGCGGCGGCCTGCTCCCTTGCCCGCTCGATCAGCTTGTTCGCTTCGGCGCCGGGCTTGTGGAGCGAAGATGGGTTGGCGTAATGATGTTCCATCACTTCCGCGAGCGTCCGAATCACTTCTTTATGCGGCGGAGTGGATGCGCAATGGTCGAAATAAAGCATCTCACAAATCCTTCCCGAATCGTATTGAAAAAAAAGCAACGTTGAAGCGGCAGTTCATCTGCGGCTTCAACGTTTATCATGCCCTACAATTATGTCGCATTCATTACCGTTCATTATACCGCATGCGGCCCGGCCATGCCGCTTCCGGCCGAATACCGGGCTTTCGCTTCCGTTACTTTGCCGATATAGCGCCGGGTTTCGCCGGGGAGCAAATGCATTTGGGCAATCAATTGCTCGTTCGTGCGAATACCGAGCCGATCTATCCGGCCGGGGCCCGCATTGTAGGCCGCCAGCGCCACCAGCTCGTCGCCGTCATATTTGCGCAGCAAAACGACAAGTAGCGGGTGCCGCCGTCAATATTTTGCGCGGGATCAAAAGAATCGGCAACGCCGAGACCGCGGGCCGTATCGTCCATCAATTGCATCAAGCCTTTGGCTCCAGCGGACGACACCGCGTCCGGACGGAAATTCGATTCCGTGGCGATGACTGCGCGGACAAGCGCGGGATCGACTCCGTAACGCGCGGCCGCTCCTTCGATCAAGTGATCGAATGGCGCGGAGTCGGCGTTCGTCGCCTCCGCCGACATCGCTTCATATCCCGCAGATACGGGCCATACCGCTGCTGCCGCAGGCGCCCAATCGAGAGCGGATGTCCGGTACGACGGGGAATTCGGCTCAGCATACGAGAAGCCGCCGTACGAATCGGACAGCAGTTGCATCAGCAATGTTTCAAACAATGAAGCCGTACCGGTCGCGCCGTAAGAATCGGTCGCCGTATGGCTGCCGTTCAGCAAACTCGTCGAAGGCGACAGTTGCAGCTGAAGCATCGCTTGCGCGACACGGGGGTCTGTATTCAGATACATGCCCGTTCTTCCTTCCTCTATGTAAAAAATCGATGAATTTCGCCGCTACGAATCATTTTACATGTTTTCGCGCGGATCTGCCAGTCCCAAAAGCGAAAGCCGCTTTGCGGCAGCCCGGTACGAGAAACCGCCGGAACGAGGGCTCCGGCGGCAAACTTTTACGTGAACGCGTAATAAAGAGGGATAAGCACCAAAAATGTGCAAGCGGCAATCAAACCGAGCGTCATCGACCAGATGCCCAGCGCCCGGCTTCCTTGCCGATATGCGACAAATCCGAGCACGGCGGCGGTAAGACCGAGCAGAATCGGCCAAACGAACCAAGAGGCGACCGCAAAAGCGAGGGCGATCCAACCCAGGCTCACGCCGTACGATTGAACGTCGTCGCGTTCTTTTCGGTTCTCGTCCCTATCCTTCGCAGGCAAATCCGAAGGCGAAGCGGCCAGTTCGGCAGAAAACTCCGCATCGCGTTCGTCTTTTTCGTGAAAGCCGGACTCCCGCTTCCATTCGTACATTTTGCGCTTGCGATGTTTTTCGCCCATTTCCGTCACCTCTTCGGCCTAAAGGTGTGGCAACAGGTTGCGGACGATTCCTCGGCTATTTCCTGATGCAATTCTTTGGCGAATTCACTGTCGTAATTTTCGGAAGCATGTTTGTCCAGATCGATGAGGATCGAGTCGGCATTGCACTTGTTTCCTTCGCCCCAGAAGGTACAGTTGGCGACGGTGCACAGGACGCCTTTCGGCATAGAAAATCACCTCCGTTACACAAGATGCCCTCGACGGAGGTGAACTATGTCTGCCTTATTTTTGCCCCTGCATTCTGCGCTGGGTCATATAGTCGTTTTCGTAATACGCGAGATCTTCCCGCAATTCCTCGAAAATTTTGGACAAATAAAGCACGATTTCACGGGCCGGACGGGACGGCACGTAGCGGAAACGGATCGCTTCCTGACCGGTGTACGCATAGCGTCCGTCTTCGGAATAGCTTTCATTTTTCGGATAAAAGTATGCATTCACGCATTGGTGATACACATCATACAACGTCCGCTCCGCGGAATCGCTATCGAATTGGGGACGGCGAAGAACGATGCCGAGCTTCTCGTAAGTGACTTCCGAAAAAACGAGAAGATGTCTCAGATCGGATAATAACCCTTTATAATAAAGCTGCTCTTCTTCTCCCTGGTTTTCGTTTACAAGCTGAGGCAAAGCGTAATGATTCAGGAATGTTTCCAGTGCCGTGATGGCTTCCTTCAGTTTGTCACGAGTCGATTCGCTGAGCGGCTTCACGTTGATCGATGACATTGTCGGTAGATCCCCTTTCTTCGTCAAGAGCGCAACAAAAACTTCAATACTTTTTCATGATTTACATGGTACCACAAATTGCATGGAAGTGGTACTGCCTTCCGTCGTTTATTCCGTATATTTTCAACCTGCGCATCCCATTCTAACCTTACCCGAACCGAGTTTGATGAATCATTGGAGGATATCACGATGCAAAAGAAATGGCTTGTCGGTATGGCCGTGCTGGCGGTCGCCCTGTTCCTGCTGCCGTTCGCGCCGTGGTTTAAAGGGAACGATCAGTCTGAGGAGCGAACCGTACCCGGGAACGAAACGGCCGGATCATACAATCGCACGATGTCGGCGAAGCAAGAAAAAGAACGGAAAATGGCAATTTTGCGCAGCGATATGGAAGCGACGGCCTTGCTTTGTACGACTGAATGCGCGAAAGATTTTCGCAAGCTGCTAGCGCAAGGCGGCGACGGCGAAGGCAAAGAAAAGCATATCCGGCGGCTTATGGCCGATCATCCGCACATGGTTTACATCCGCTGGATGACGGGCGATCGTTCGGTCGCGCGCGGTTCTGTTCCGGAGCCGGTAAAAGATTCGGCCGAAACGCATTTAAATAAAGCCGAAACGACCGTCAAATCAGGGAAAAAATATGTATCTCCCACAATCAAGGACGGCAGTGTCCGGTACGTCGTCATGGGCATACCCGATGAACGTTACCAGGGGCAGGGAATTGTCGGACTGGTCAAGCAAAATGTCGTCGAAGCGGTAGAGCGGCACCAACGCCGCAACCTCCGTCTCGTTCCGTATCCCGCCAACGGGAAATACCGGGTCAAGACGGTGAAACCGAACTCGACGCAACAAAAAAGCGTGCGATCGGGCGAAGATAACGGCAATGCCAGCCACTATCGGGTCGATGAAGTGGTCGTCCGTTTCGAACGCGATCCTTCCCCGCAGCAAATGGAGCTTATAAAGAAGGAAATATCCGCCGTATCGGTGCGCAAGCTGGGCTACACCTATTTGTTCCGGTCCCGTTCGATGGATGCCGAGCGAATGATCGCGTATTTCCGCGATCGCTGGCACCCACGGTACGTCGAACCGCATTACTTGTACTTGACGAACGAAGCGGTCGGCACGGACCCGGCCATTCCCAGCGACGAAGTTCCGATCGTTCCGAATGACGCGCTGTACTCCCAATATCAGTGGAATTTGCCGACGATCGAAACGGAAAAAGGCTGGAATTTGTCCAAAGGAAGCGACGACGTGATCGTTGCGGTGCTCGATACCGGCGTTCAGCGCGACCATCCCGATCTGCAGGGGAGACTTGTCGAGGGCATCAATATTTTGGACGAGTCGGCTTACCCCGAGGACGACGTCGGACACGGCACCCATGTCGCCGGCATTATCGCCGCGGCGGTCAACAACGGCGAAGGCGTCGCGGGCATGTCCTGGTACAACAAAATTATGCCTGTCAAAGTGCTGGACGAAAACGGCGCAGGATCGACCTATTCGGTCGCCGAAGGCATTATCTGGGCCACCGACCATGGGGCCAAAGTAATCAATATGAGTCTCGGCAATTATGCGCAGGCGGACTTCCTTCACGACGCCGTGCGGTACGCCTACGACCGCGATGTCGTCATCGTGGCGGCCAGCGGCAACGACAATACCGATCGGCCCGGCTATCCGGCCGCCTATCCGGAAGTTTTCGCTGTCGCGGCCACTGACTACAACGGCAATCGCGCGTCGTTCTCGAACTACGGGGATTATATCGACGTCGCCGCTCCGGGAGCCAGCATCGCCAGCACCTATCCGGGAGGCCAATATGCCGCCTTGTCGGGAACGTCGATGGCAAGTCCCCATGTGTCCGCGCTGGCCGCGCTCATCCGTTCGGCCAACCCCGAACTGAACAATGAAGAAGTGATGGAGATTATGCGCACATCGGCGATCGATATGGGGGATTCCGGCAAAGACATCTACTTCGGCTACGGTCAAATCGACGTCAGACGCGCACTGGAAGCTGCCGGACAATCGACCGTATCGCTCCAGCGCTTCCCGCTTCGTCTGGCCGATCGCCTCCAGCGCATCGTCGACAAATACGCCGGCACGCCAAGCCGGCCCTGAAGCGGCGGCATGCCGAGGCCCTTACAGCAACGGTATGCCGAGTCGGGGCCAGGTCGGCCCTGCAGCGTTGGCATGTCGAGACGGTCTTACAGCGCCGTCGCTTGCCAAGTCAGCCCTATAACGACGGCATGTCGAGACGGCCCTGCAACGTTGGCATGTCGAGTCCGGGCCTAAAGCGGCGGCATGCCGAGTCGGGGCCAAGTTGGCCCTACAGCGTTGGCATATCGAGTCGGTCTTACAGCGCCGTCGCTTGCCAAGTTGTCTCTACAACGTCAACATGTCGAGCTTGCCCTAAGCGCTGCCGCATGCCGGCGCTGTTCGGGTCGAAGCCGCCCGGCCGGCGAGCCTGTTTTTGAGCGCAAACAACAAAGCATCCTGTCCTTGTCCATGGAAGACAAGAGCAGGATGCTTTGTTGCCGTTCGTTCGGAAAGTTTGCCATAAGCCGGGTTCTGTACTTCCGGTGGTGCGAACGGGAACGACCCTCCCACCATTGAAGCGACAATCATCTATCTAGGCCGTCCATTGCTGAACGGCTCAAGCGACCAACCCGGACATACCCCGGGCCAGGGTTGCAGCGGCAAAGCCGCCGCGATGTCCTCTTAGGTCTTGCTCCGGATGGGGTTTACCAGGAACATTGTCACCAATGCTCCTCGTGGTCTCTTACACCACGGTTCCACCCTTGCCTGTGCCGGCATGCCGGCCATCGGCGGTCCGTTTCTGTGGCACTATCCTTCAGCTCGCGCTGACTGGACGTTATCCAGCATCCTGCCCTGTGGAGCCCGGACTTTCCTCTCGCGGCCAAAGCCGCCAGCGATTGTCTGTCAAACTTTCCGTGCATTCTCCAGTATACAAGGAACAGGGGCAAAGCTCAACCCTGAATGAATGCCAGCGTTGCCAGTTGCATACGACAAATCCAGCGCGTTTTTGATAATAGTGATCTTTACTGGCCATTTCGGCGCAAGCAGGACCACTAAACGCTATAAATGACGGCATGTGCTCACAACGCTCGGAAAATGCGGTAAATCGCTTAGACGATAAGCACATATTCGGATCTTGCCGGCCGCCGCTTCGAATATCCCTTTACAACGAAATCGCGCAGCTATTTCCGGGCATGCTTACGGCTAATCGATGGGATCTGCTGCCGTTTGCCCCCGCACCTGCTGCCGTTCTCATTCATTTCAAATCAACCAATCCTGCAAAAGTACAGTTTTTTCCCGCTATTGACAGC
>NZ_BOVJ01000025.1 GCF_018403665.1 Paenibacillus cisolokensis | reverse complement strand
GAGGCGCACCGACGGACCGGCAACGATTAGACGAAGACGAGGCGCACCGGGGACCGGAGACGAGTTGACGGAAGCTGGGGTGCACCGACGGACCGGAGACGGTTTGACGGATGGCGCGGATGGTTAGACAGGCGAATAGGAAGCGCAACGGGAAGCGCGTGTGCGGCCGGCCCGGCCATCCGTCGGGCTGGCTTTGTCGGGGGTGGAATACGTCCCCCGGTTTGGGTACAATGGAAACAGCAAACCGGGAGGGCAGATCGATGGTGGAACGTCTTACATCCAATATTGCGAACAATTTAAGCCGAATCCGCAAAGCGCGCGGGCTGAGCCTCGATAAAGTCGCGGAATTGACCGGGGTCAGCAAAGCGATGATATCCCAGATCGAAAAAGGGGCGGTCAATCCGACCATTACTGTCATGTGGAAAATCGTCAACGGGCTTCAGCTGTCGTTTACGTCGCTGCTCGAGGATCAGGCGCAGGACGTGTCGATCGTAACCCGCGAAGAGGCGCCCCTCATCGTCGGAGCGAACGGCGCGTTCCGCTCCAGACCGCTCTTCCCGTTCGACGCGCGGACGCGCACCGAGATTTACTGGGTCGAGATGGATCCGGGCTGCGTCCATCACTCCGAGCCGCATAACGACGGCGTCGAAGAATATATTATTCTCGAATACGGTTCACTGGATATCGAGATCGCCGGCTCCGTCCATTCGATTCGCGCCGGTCAATCGATCCGGTTCAACGCCGCGGCGGAGCATCGCTATATTAACACGCATGACGGCGTGACCGGTTATCATGCCGTCATGACTTATTGAACCTGCCGGAACCGGTACGCTTCCCGCCGCATGAGGTGATCGAGCATATCCTCGGTCATCCGGTCGAGATCGTATTGCGGCCGGAAGCCCCATTCCTCCTCGGCACACGACGTGTCCAGCGAATTCGGCCAGCTCTCGGCAATCGACTGCCGCAGCGGATCGGGCGCGTAATCCAGCGCGAAATCCGGGATACGGCGGCGGATCGATCCGGCAATAGCGGCCGGGTCGACGCTCATCGCCGACACATTGTAGGCGTTCCGGTGCTTCAGCCTGGCCGGATCGGCTTCCATCAGCCGGATCGTGGCGTTCAGCGCATCCGGCATATACATCATGTCCAGGAACGTTCCTTCCGCGATATAGGACGTATACGCTTTCTTCTTTACCGCCTCCACATACATTTCCACCGCATAATCGGTCGTCCCGCCGCCTGGCGGCGCCGCATGCGAGATCAGCCCCGGGAAGCGCAGCCCTCGCGTATCGACGCCATACTTGAGATAGTAATAATCGCACAGCAGCTCGCCGGCCGTCTTGTGAATGCCGTACATCGTAATCGGCCGCTGAACCGCCGTCTGCGGCGTGCCGTTCGGCTCGGCGCCGGGGCCGAACACGGCGATCGAGCTCGGCACGAACACGCTGCAGTTGAGCTCTCTTGCCGCCTCGAGCACGTTCAGCAGCCCTCCCATATTGACATGCCATGCCGCAAGCGGCTGGGCTTCCGCCGTGGCGGACAGCATGGCGGCCAGATGAATGATCGTGTCGACCTTGTATTTGCCCGCCAACCGAAGCACCGCCTTGCCGTCGGTAACATCGAGCTGCTCGAACGGCTCGATGTCCGCAAGGCTCCTCCGGTCGGACGCAATGACCCGGCTTGCGCCGTAACGTTCTCGCAGCGCGGCGACGAGCTCGGTGCCGATCTGGCCGCCGGCGCCGGTGACCAGAATACGCTCCATCGTATCTCCTCCATATGATGACGATTTTACTATTGCGATCAGTCGCTACCGCTATAACGCATGATGGCTTTTGTCCATTTCCTGTCCGGTGAACGGTCCGATGTACTGTGCTATCCAGTGTACTGCACTATCCGGTGAATTGTCCGATGTACTGTGTTATCCGGTGTACTATACTGTCCGGTGAATTATCCGGTGTACTGTTCGTGAACTATCCGATGACTATCCGGCGAACTGTCCGTTTCCTGCCCGGTGTACCGTGAATTATCCATTGTCCGATCATGAAAATCCGCTTGACGAAAAAGACCAAACGGACGAGCGGGTTGCTTTTATGACGCCCCGCACGCGTCTATCCGGCGTCTTCCCGCTCGAGCTCCCGCTTCGCGGCGGCGTAAATTTCCAACGCGCGGTCCAGCATTTCCCGGGTATGAGCCGCCGTCGGCATGTTGCGAACGCGGCCGGTGCCGAGCGGAACGGTAGGGAAGACGATCGCCTTGGCATAAACGCCTTCGCGGTACAGAATGCGGCTGAATCGCTGGGTCTTCTTCTCATCGCCGATGATGCAAGGCGTGATGGGCGTCTCGCTGGCGCCAATGTCGAATCCGAGCTCGGTCAGACCGCGCTTGAAATAATTCGCATTGTCCCATAGCCGCTCGTACGCTTCCGTGCTGTTCCGCAGGATGTCGATCGAGGCGATGCAGGACGCCACGGCGGCCGGCGGCAGCGAAGTCGAGAACAGAAACGGACGGCTCCGCACCTTCAACCAGTCGATCAATGGCTTCGTCCCGGCCACATAACCGCCGACGACTCCGATCGCTTTGGACAACGTGCCGATCTGGAAATCGATCCGCTCCGACAAGCCGAAATGTTTAACCGTACCCGCCCCTTTCCCGAGCACGCCCGACCCGTGCGCGTCGTCAACGTAAGTGATCAGGCCGTAACGCTCAGCGATGTCTACAATATCGGGAAGCTTGGCCACATCGCCGTCCATCGAGAAGACGCCGTCGGTAATGACCATCACTTTGGCGAACAGGCCGGACTCGACGGCCTCCTTCGCCTTGCGGTTCAAGTCGTCCATATCGGAGTGGCGGTAACGGATAATTTTCGCTTTCGAAAGCCGGCATCCGTCGATAATCGAGGCATGGTTCAACTCGTCGGACAGTATGGCATCATGCTGATCCATCACGGCGGAAATCGCCGCCATATTGCAGTTGAACCCGGACTGGTACGCGATGGCCGCCTCCGTCCCTTTGAATGCGGCCAGCTTCTCCTCCAGCTCGGCATGTAGCGTCATCGTGCCGTTGATCGTGCGCACGGCTCCGGCTCCGGCGCCGTATATCCGCATCGCCTGGATGCCGGCCTCGATGATCCGTTCGTCCGTCGCCAAACCCAAATAGTTGTTGGAAGACAAATTGATGAATGACTTGCCGTTGATCGTAATAACCGGCCCGTTCGGCCCCTCCAGCGGTTCGATGGAATTGCCGAGTCCTTGCTCCTCCAATTCCGCGAGCCGCGTCTCGAGAAACGATCGCAATACGCCGCTTGGCATATGTACCCTCCTCAACCAGGTAATAACGTGTCTGTTCTTCTTCATATCATATAATATATTGTATATTTGTTCAATATATGATACAAAACGTTCCACTCGTCAGAATGAAAGGCTACTTGCCCGCCTGAGTCCGAATCCATCAGAGTCCATCCAACCCTTCCGAGTTCATCCAAGCCCCCACCCGAGTTCATCCAAACCCATCCTAGTTCATCCGAATCCAACCTAGTTCATCCAAGCCCCCATCCGAGTTCATCAGAGTCCGCCCAAATCCATCCAAATCCGCGATCTTCTCCCCGCTGCAACATACGGCTCCCCTTACCGCTTTTTATACGGCGCGAAATCCGGCACATCGGCCCATGAGTCACCGCGTTTAACCTCGAAACTATATTTCGAACCGCTCCGGACGATCGGCCGTGTCCCCGGTTATCCTGTCCTCCGGTAGGAAAATGCAGGGAACCTATCGAAATATATACAACGTACCGGACCATGGAAAACGGAGAGAACGGAATGACCAAACTCGCATCGCTACTGCCAGGCCGGAATATATCGGTCAGGCTCGCATTGTATCTCTTCCTCATGAACGGGACGATTCTGATCGTCAGCAGCGCAATCGGTTATCCTTTTATCGGCAATATCATCAAAGAGAATACGGCCTATTACGCGGAGCACTACATACGGTCGATGAACAACGAGATCAACTTCTACATTCAGGATATCGATTTTATGACGTTGTCCCTGTTTTTCCTGGACCGGAATTTGTTCGGCTTGCTGAACGACGACGTGCGGAGGATCGAGCTGCAATCGTACTTTGACGGTTTCAAAAACAGCCGCGATTACATCGACGACATCTTCCTCGTCAACAAGCATCTGCAGGTCGGCGGCACCTCGTCGGCTTATCGGGACAAACTGATACGGTCGGACATTTACCGCAGCATTATGCGCAGCGAGGGAGAACTGGTCGTCTCTCCGATCGGGCCCGCCGGCTTTGTCATGAATACGGACAAGGCCAAAGAGCAGGTGCTGTTCCTTGGGCGGCGAATCAAGTCTCCGCAGACGAACGAAACGGAAGGCGTCGTCATTGTGACGGTGCCGGCGAACCGGATCGCGCAAATTATCGCCAAGGAAGAGAAGCGGTACGACGAAACGATTCTGCTGATCGACCGCAATGCGCACATCATTTACAACCCGAACCCGGCCGATCGCGATGCGGCGAAACGTCTGGCGAACATGCCTCCGCTTTCCCCCGGCGCTTCCTACAGGTCGCAAGACGGCTACTTGTACATTACCGGAAAAAGCGATGGGCCAAACACGATGGAAATCGTCGGCTTTATCCCCGAGAAAGCGCTGCTGAAGGACGCGGCCGCCATCCGCAACATTCAGATTGCGCTCAACCTGGGCATGCTGCTGATTGCGATGACGATGGCGCTGCTGATCGCGTACCGGTTCCTGAAGCCGATTATCCAGTTGGCCTATTATATGCGTCAGATCGGCAACCGCGAATGGCTGCCGTACCGGGCGAAGACGACGGATGACGAAATCGGCTTCCTGATCCGCTGCTTCAATGAAATGATCGATCGGCTCCAGGATTCTTTCGAGCGGCTTGCGGCCGAGCAGGAGAAGAAGAAGCAGGCGGAAATGCGCGCGCTGCAGGCGCAAATCAATCCCCATTTTATTTTCAATACGCTTAATACGATTCGCTGGCTGGCGAAGATGGGGCGGGGCGAGCAAGTATTCGAAATGATTACGTCGATGAATGAAATTCTCGTCGGCGCCTTTCAATTGAACCAGCCGATCATTACGATCGGCGAAGAAATCGGCTACCTGAAGCGGTATATTCATATTCAGCAAATGGTCCATCCGGATAAAATCGAGGTCGTTTACGAACTGGACGAAGCGATTCTGAACAAGCGCATTGCCAGACTGTGCCTGCAGCCGCTGGTCGAAAATACGATTTTGCACGGCATACTGCCCAAGAGCGGTCCCGGCACAATCCGCATCACCGGCCGCGCTGAGGAGGGACATGTGATCATCGCCATTGCCGATGACGGAGTCGGCAGTCCGCCGCTTCCCCCGTCTTCGGGCAAGGGCGAAAGAGAGCGGGTCGGGCTTTACAACGTGGACAAACGGCTGAAGCTCTACTTTGGCGAAGCATACGGGGTGCGCTTATCCAGCGCGGAGGGAAAAGGGACGACCGTCACGGTTGCATTGCCTGAATAAGATGCGGCGAAAGGAGACTTGGCCCATGAACCTTGTCATCGTCGATGATGAAGCGATTGTCCGGCACGGCATCCGTTACTCGGTGTCGTGGCCCGACCTGCAGGTCGACCGGATCGAAGAGGCGGCCAACGGCCGGGAAGTGCTCGACCGGTTCGGCGAATGGCAGCCCGATCTGATCATTACCGACATCATTATGCCGGTTATGGACGGCATCGAGCTGATCCGGCAAGTGAAGGCCCGAAAGCCTTCCTGCCGGTTCATCGTGCTCAGCTGCGCCGACGACTTCGAATATGTCAAGGAGGCGCTGCTGCTCGGCGCTTCCGATTATCTGCTCAAAATGACGATACGGCCGGAAGATTTGAAAGTATGCGTGAACAACGTCGTCAGCCGCATCCGGCAGGAAACGGCGAAGCGCTGTCTGCCGGCGAACGACCGCTACAAGGCCGAAAACTTCTTCAACGATTTGCTCACTCACGCCTATACGCCGGAGCAGATTCGGGAAGCGGTCGGCATGTACGGTCTGCGCTCGTCGTTCTTGCGGTTTTCCATTGCCGTCATGCAGGTCAATTTGACCGAAGCGCTGCAGCGCTACGGCGAGGACGAAGGATGGCTCGTCGGATTCGCGCTTGTCAATGCGCTGCAGGAAATGGCGGAGCGCTGGGGCGATCTAGACTTCTTCCGGATCGAGAACGACGAATACGCGCTCGTCATGGACTGCCTTCCCGGAGAGAGCCTCGCCGATTACGAAGCGCGGCTGATCCGCCGTCTCGACGAAATTGCGCGCGATATCCGGATCTACCTGAAATTCGAAGTCCGATTCGGCTTCAGCGCCGTCTGCTGCGGCATCGAGCGGCTGCCCCGGCATTATCGCGAGGCGAAAAAAGCCGCGGAGCTGCATCTGTTCCGCAGCGACAACCGCCCGATTCACAGCCGCGAGCTGACGAAGGTGCCGTACGAGGGCAAGGACCCTTCTCTCATCGCGCTCTTCGACGGCCGCTACCGCCAATCGCTTACCCACGCGATCGCCTATGGCAAAGAAGAAGAAGCGCTGCAGACGATCGACGAGCATTTTGCCCTGCTGCGGGAGGACCGGTGCTCGTTCCGCACGGCGGTTGTATGCATCGACAAGGCTGCCGCGCTCATGGATGTGTGCGCGATGGAAATGAACAGCCACCCCGGCACGGAGGAGACCGGTCCGGCGGAAGAATTCGGGTCCCGGCCGTTCAACCTGTATTGGAGCGTCGACCGGACGAAGGAGCGGCTCAAGCAGTACTGCCGTTACTTGATCAGGCTCAAGGAGCAGCTGATGGCCAAGGGCAGCCATAAAATCATTATGCAAATCCAGAGCTACCTGGCGGCCAACTATGCCAGCAAAATTACGCTGGAGCAGACGGCCAAACATTTTCATCTGAACAAAAACTACCTGTCGCAACTGTTCAAGCTGGAAACGGGCGTCAATTTCACGCGTTATTTGAACAGCGTCCGCGTCGAAAAAGCGATGGAGCTGATGATGCATAGCTCCGATTCGATCGCGGAAATCGCGGAGAAAACCGGCTTCGGCGATTTCCGGTACTTCAGCCGGGTGTTCAAGCGTCATACGCAGCTGAGCCCGACCGAGTTCAAGCAGGCGATGAGCGACAAGCGGCAGGCGCCCTGAACCGCGCCTTCCCGCCGCCTCACGAAGTCCCCCCTCACGGCGCCTCATCTCACATTCATCCACATGAACATGAAAATTGTCTACATCGGACGTTTCGCACTGTAAACCTCTGTCCTTGTTTCGTTGAATAATCTGAAAATTTTGCAAAATAAAACAAGCAGCAGACATGGGCGCAAACCTTTTTCGAATGTAATATTTTTGGTGAAAAGATTCTACTAAAGCGAAGAAGGTGGTCTATGAGACAAGCCAAGCTGATCATACTGCCTGGCGTCTTCATTCTGCTGCTCTTTTCCGTTGCCAGCGCCGGCGCGCCGTCAGGCGGGATGAGCGACAAGCATCGTGCGGCTGCCAATCCGGAAGCGATCGAAAGCGAGCTTACGTTATGGGCTTGGGGTTATACGGCCGCGGCCATCGCGGCGGAGCTTCCCGGCTTCCATGAAGCCTATCCCGGCATCCGTGTCCGCATCGAAGTCAAGACGCATGACGACATGTACAAGAAGCTGCTGCTCGCCAACGCTTCCAACGAAGGAGGGCCGGATGTCGCGGCGCTGTCGGGCTATTATGTCGGCCAGTACATCGAGACGAATGCGCTGGAGGACTTGAGCGGGAGAATCGCGCCGTACCGGGACAAGATCGTCGCCGCGAAGTGGCCGGACGCCATGCGGGACGGCCGGTATTACGCGATGCCGTGGGATTCGGGGCCGGTCGCGCTGTTTTACCGGCGGGACCTGTTCGCCGAGGCGGGGCTTCCTTCCGATCCGGAATCGGTGTCCCGGCTGCTGGCGACCTGGGACGGCTACCTGGAGGCGGGCCGGACGATCAAGGAGCGAACCGGCGCGTTCATGCATACGATGCCGCTCGAATCGACCTTCGGACTGACCGTCATGTGGGAGCATATGCTCGCGCAGGAAGGCATGCTGTATGTGGACGAAGACGGCGCGATTCGCATCGACCGCCCGGAGGCGCTGCGGGCGCTCAAGCAACTTCTCCGCATGATTGACGAAGGAATCGTCCTCGATGCGGAGACCCGCTCCCAGACGTGGAACGAGGCGCTGGCCGAAGGAAAGATCGCCACCGTCCTGGAGGCGGTATGGATGGGCGCCTTCCTGAAGGATACCGCTCCGGAGTCGGCGGGGCTGTGGGGCGTGGCGAGGATGCCGGCCTGGACGGAAGGGGGATCGCGAGCGGCGGAAGCCGGAGGATCGTATCTCGGCATTATGCGCCAGTCGGACAACAAAGAGGCGGCATGGGCCTTTATCGAGTACATGCTCGGCAACAGCCGGACCGTGAACCGGATGTACCGCTACGCTGACATCTTCCCGTCTCTCAAGGAAGCCTACCGGGATCCGATGTACGACGAGCCCGAGCCTTTCTTCGGCAACCAGAAAACGAGAAGACTGTTCGTCGAGCTCGCAAACGAAAGCCGTCCGGTCTATTTCTCCCACAACTTCCGCGCTGTCCGGGACATTGCCAGAATCGAGATGTTCAAGGCGATCAAAGGCCGGATCACGCCCGAACAGGCGCTTATGCAGATGCAGCAAAAAATGGCGGAGCTCACGAAGCCGAATCGAAAACCGGAGGAGGGATAAAGATGTCTCCACGCAAACGCCTCCTTACCCGCAACGACTTGACGGGTTATCTGTTCAACGCCCCGCTTATTGCCGGCGTCGCAGCCTTTGCCGTCTATCCGATGGCGGCTGCCCTGTACATGAGCTTCCGGCAGACGGAAGGCAGCGTCGTCTCCGGCGCATGGGTCGGGCTCAGCAACTATTCGTATGTGCTGGAAGACTCGCAGTTTTGGAAGGCGCTCGGCAACACCTTTTACATGGGGGTTCTGTCCGTCCTGCTCGGCATCGCAATCTCTTTCATTATGGCCAGTCTCATTAACAGTCTGAAATGGAACCTCGGCAAAAACTTTTTCAAAGGCGTCTATTTTCTGCCGAACGTCGTATCGGCGGTCGCGACCAGCTTGCTGTTCTCCTTCCTTTTCTATCCGGGCAAGGAAGGGCTGCTCAATTTTATGCTGGGATGGCTCGGCCTCGATCCGGTCGGCTGGTTTACCGATCCCCGCTATTCCCGGCTGAGCATCGTCCTGATGAGTTTGTGGGGAGCGGTCGGCTACAATACGATCATTTTTCTGGCCGGTCTGCAGAGCGTTCCCCGCGATTTGCACGAAGCGGCGGAAGTGGACGGCGCCGGCAGTTTCAAGCGATGGCTGCACATTACGATTCCCTATTTGCGCCCGATTTTCTTCTTCATGCTTGTCATGGGGACCATCGGCGGGATGAAACGGTTTACCGACGTCTGGCTGCTCGGCGGCACGGCCGGCAATCCGAGCGGGAGCCTGATGACCGCCGTCCTGTACATTTACCGCAACGCTTTCCTGGCCTCGCAGATGGGCGTCGCCACCGCCGCTTCTTATCTGCTGTTCATCATTATCCTTGCGCTCACGGCGATTCTGCTGCTGCTCAACCGAAAGAAAGGCGGCCCCGACTGACGCCGGCGGCATGACGAGCATCGCAACCGACCGAACCTTTCATCCGCCGGCATGACGAACTTCGCACCGACCGAACCTCTCATCCAAAAGGGGGAAGAGCATTTGTCACTGTCCCGGAGCGGCACGCTGCAGCCGCCATCGCGAAAAAGAAGAGACGCGTTGTCTCAGACGGTATTATTCATCGTTCTTGCGGCCGGATCGATCGTGATGATCATTCCGTTTCTGTGGATGGTCATGACAAGCTTCGACTGGGGGGCGAGGCTTCAGCTCTCTTTCCCGCCCCGGCTATGGCCGCAGGACCCGTCCACCAAAACGTACGAGGCCGCCTTCACGAACATTCCGATGGCCAAATATATTTGGAACTCTTTCCTGGTCAGTGCCGGGGTCATTCTCGTCAGCGCCGTGTCGGCCCTGCTGTCCGGGTACGCGCTGTCCAAAATCCGCTTCAGAGGCGCCAACATCGTTCTGCTGCTCGCGCTTAGCACGATGATGATCCCCTTCGAGATGACGATGATTCCGCAATATTTGCTGTTCAGCGGCGTCGGTCTGATCGATACGTATTGGGCGTTCTATCTTCCGGCGATGAACTATGCCTTCGGAACGTTTCTGGCCAAGGCGTTCATCGACCAGCTGCCGTCGAGCCTACGGGAAGCCGGGGTGATCGACGGCGCGAGCGAATTGTCGGTGTTCTGGCGCATCTATGCGCCGCTGTGCGCGCCGATCGTTGCCACGATGGTCATCCTGCTGTTCCTCGGCGTCTGGAACGACATGCTGTGGCCGCTGCTGGCGCTGAAAAGCTCGGACAAGTATACGATTCAGATCGGTCTGGCCATGTTCACCTACAACAACGGGCTCAATCAGCAGCCGTCGATCATTATGGCGGCTACGGCGGTAAGCCTTATACCGGTCGTTCTCGTGTATTTGTTCCTGCAGCGATACATTATCGAGAGCATCGCGTTAACGGGCATCAAACAATAAAAGATGGATGGAGGGGTCTGACTTGACCATCGCGTGGAGAAAATTCGCCTTGCTGCTGCTCGCCGTTCTGACGGCGCTGACTGCGGCCTGTTCCTCCGGGTCCGGAGGAGAAACCGGCGGCAGCTCCGGCGGAGACGGCGTCGGCGAGGTGTCGGACATTTCCGGCACGGTCCGCGTCGCCCTGGCGGGCTGGCAGCTGGAGAACGGTCTTGATACGCAGACCGGCAAAAAGACGGTCGGCTTGAACGATTTTCTTAAAAATACGTTCAACAAAATGTACCCGAACATCAAGCTCGAGCTTTATCAAATCCCGTGGGAAAACGTCAAGGCGAAGCAGTCGGCGATGCTGCTGTCCAAAGACGTGGACGTGCTGTACACCGGCGGCGCCTTCGCCTCCCAATGGTACAACGAAGGGCTGCTGCGGGACATCGACGATCTGATCGAAGCGGATTCGTCGTTCGACCCGTCGATTTATTTGGAGGGGATCTGGAACAATTCGTACAGCACGAAGTCGCCGGACGGCACGAAGCAATTCGGCATTCCCGCCGTGCTCGGCCGCAGAATGATCATTTACGACAAAAAGCTGTTCGAGGATTGGGGCGTCGAGCCGCTGTCCGACAAGCCGTCGCCGGAAGAGATTCTGGAGAAGGCGAAACGGATGACCGGTAAAAATCCGAAGACCGGGGCGGACAACTACGGCCTGCACTGGAGCGGCAACTCCCTGAACGGCTCGACCTTCGTCGCGCTGACGCTCGCCTTTGGCGCCCCCGGCGCGGAAGGCACGCTGACCGATCCGAAAAGCATCACGTGGAAGCTGAACAGTCCGGAGATGGTCAAGGTGATGGAATGGATCAAGGAAGCGGCCGTCCTGCCGCCGCCCGGGTTCGTCAATGGTCAGGGAGCGGAGACGTTCGGGCTGGAGAACAACAACATCGCGATCGGCATCGACACGACCGGCGGCGCGACGATGAGCGAATTTATGACGAACAACAACCGGGAACTGCTCGACCGGTTCGAGCCCGTCATGAACATGGGGCCGAACGGCGAAGGCTGGGTAGCCGTCGATCCGTTCGTCATGGCGAAGGATGCCCAAAACGTGGAAGCTTCATGGGAAGTGATGAAATTTCTGTCCGGCTATGAAACGCAAAAATACAGATACGACAACTTCGCCAGCACGCCGACGCTGAAAAACGCCGACTTCGTGAGCGAGGAAGACAAGTTCATCCGGATGGCGCTGAAAATCGCCGAGGTCGGCCACTCGGAGCTGATGGATGAGGCCAACCCGTTTTACATGAGCGATATCGTGCCGGCCGTCAACGGCTTTATCAGCGAGGCCGCCACCGGCAACGCGCCGGATATCCAGCAGTTCCTCGACGATTTGCAGCAGCGGGCCGAGAAGTGGTCCGCGAACTTGAAGTAAACTCGTTCTTGCCCGCGCCTGCCGGCCGGGGGAACGCGCAAGCCTCCGTTGTCGTGGGCTGGCCAGCCTCCTTTGCAGCGGGCTGGCCAGGGGGAGGATCGAGCATCCTTGCTGCAGAACGGCCAGGGAACGCTCAAACCTCCACTGCCCCTCGCCGGCCCGGGGCGAAGGAGACCAAGACTCCTTGCCCCACGTCAGCCAGGCCGAGTATGCCAAACCTCCTTTGCCCCACATCGGCCGAGCCGGGGAACGCTCAAACCTCCACTGCCCCTCGCCGGCCCGGGGCGAAGGACGCCAGGACTCCTTGCCCCACGTCAGCCAGGCCGAGAATGCCAAGCCTCCTTTGCCGCACGTCGCCGAGCCGGGGAACGCCAAGCCTCCTTTGCCGCACGTTGCGGCAGCGGAGGCTTGCTCTTTGAAAAGGCCCAAATTCCGTGTAAGTTCGCGAGGCGTGAATCGCACACCCGGTCCCGTGAAATTGTTCCCGTTTCCGTGCAAGCTCGCGATGCCGCGAATAGCCCCCGTTACCGTGAAAGTTGCTGTTCCCGTGAAAGCTCGCGACTCCGCAAATAACCCCCGTTTCCCGTGAAAGTTCCTGTTTCCGTGTAAGCTCGCGACTCCGCTAGTAGCCCTCCGTTTTCGTGAATAGTTCCCCATTTCCGCGAAAGCTCGCGACTCCGCAAATAGCCCCTCGTTTCTTCCGAGAAAATTCCTGTTCCCCATGCAAGCTCGCGATGCCGTTAATAGTTCCCATTTCCACAAATAGCTCCCGTTTACGCGGTGTTCGACAAATCGTCCAGTTGCCCATCGTCTCACCAAAATACTGCAAAAATACATCTTTTCCGGCCCATTTTCGCCTTCTAAGGCCAAATTCCTGCAATAATACATCATTCTCGAGGCAAAACTCGTGATTTCGGCGTGATCGGCTTGAAGTTCCTGCATTTTTGCAGTATTTCAAGGCTGGGGTCCGATTTCCGGCCGGGATTCCTGCACTTTTGCAGTTTTTTACTCGCGAAGAGCCGGCCGCACAGGGCGGAAAGTTTGTTTATTAATTATTCCCTGCATTTTATATCATTAGCCAAATGTGTAAGGAGGATAGAAGAAAGGAAGGTTAACAAATGAGCACATCGAGGAGCGCGAGGAGCGGTAAGTTGGAAGTACCCGGTGCGAGCATCTATTATGACGCGGTTCGGGTCCCATCCTCCTGTTGATTCATGGCGGAGGCGAAGATGCCGGCAAGTTCCGTCTTATCGCCGACCATCTTGCGATACGCGTATACCGTCCTCACTTACGATCGTCGCGGTCATTCCCGCAGCAATCCCGCCGATCGAACCGAAGCATACCGCGTGGAAATACACAGCGAAGACGCCCACCGCCCGCTGGCCAAACTTACCGATAAGCCCGCGTACGTTTTCGGAAGCAGCTCCGGTGCCGTCATCGGACTTGATCTGTGTGTACGGCATCCCGGGCAAGTACGGGCCATAATCCCGCACGAGCCTGTCTTGCTGCAGCTTTTATCCGGAAACGAGTTGGAACAATCCGAGCAATTTATGGAAAAGCTTAAGCAGAATCATCGCAGCGAGGACATAAAATTATTATCGAATTCGGAAACGGACGTGATCAAACCCGCACAATCGAAGGCTATGCTTGCCGAGCGGCTTCTCGGTAATTCAACGTACTTCACGGAGCATGAAATACCGGAATTCTCCATTACAAGTTGGATCTCGGCACATTGAAGACGGCGTTAAAATCTGCATCGATGCGGATCGTTCCGGCCGGCGGAAAAGTTTCGCGGGAGTTTTTCCCTTACCGTTGCGCAGTCGCTTTAGCGGAGCGGCTGGGAACGGAAATGGTCGAATTCCCCGGCAACCATGGAGGCTACAACACCAGCGATCATAAAGAATTCGCCCTGAGATTGCATGACGTTATCGCGAATTGTCAGGCGAGGGAACAGTAAGAAAAACGGACTAATTTCCACACCTGAGTTGATCATAGCCAAGCATAACCCGCATAAAGACCCGGCCGCCGTAACGGCGTGGTCGGGCCTGTTCTCATCCGTACCCCTATCCGCTTCCGCTAATTCCCGGCATCCGTGATGCCGTCATTCTTCAGCACCGTCATCAAGCCCATCCTGGACAGTCTCGTCCGCCGCTTCGTCGGAAATGAGATACACAATCGCTTCCTCACGCCCTCCTTGATCTCCGCCATCTTCGCCAAGCCGTTTGAAGGCCGGAATTTCCGCGCAGCTCTCTGGCCGTTTTCAAGCCCCGAATCCCCGCGCAGCTCTCTGGCCGTTTGAACCCCCGAATCCCCGCGCAGTTCTCTGAATGAGAGTATATGCTGTCTTGCTGCGGCGCGAATGATTTTGGAAAATTTTCACCGTCAGGAAGTGGATGTTTTTTCCTCATTTGCCGATATTCATGATAGAGGAGATCGCTTCACGGCGACCGCTTCACAAGGAGGGAAATCGTCTGAGTATCGAAGAAGTAAAAGACAAGATCGAAATATTGCGCAAGGAACTGGTTGAACTGGCGCTGCAGTACGGAGCAAGATCGATAGCAGTTTTGCAAAATCCCAGGAGCTTGACGAGATGCTGAATACATACGCAGAGCTGAGCAAACGATAGAAATCCGGCGAATCCGCCTCAACCTCTGCCCGGCGTCAACCTCTGCCCGTTGCGACCTGGCTCATTTTGCCGATCGTTTGCGCACATTCATAACAAATCAGATTATGATTGATATTGCCGATCAACTGATGGATGCTGCCGCAAAAACGCAACCCGGCGTATACTTTCGAAGCAAAATGTCCGAGCCGTCCACATACACTTCCAGAGGATCGCCTATTTCAATGCCCAATGTCCTGCGCAACTCAACCGGGATGACGATCCGTCCCAGTTCGTCGACTTTTCGAACGATACCCGTCGCTTTAACCATACACCATTCCCCATTCCATTATTTTACACAAATTATAACACAAGCCATCCCACATTTCTTTGACTGATTTTGCAGAAATATGTTGGATCACGTAAGGCCGGACGCCGCTTGCGGATTTTCGGGAAACATTTCCGTATTGTGCCGGCCTCTTACTTTTGGTTATATTAACTAAGGAAGTTTTACATTTCATTATTTAACATGGGAGAGAGCCGGAAAATGAGCAGATGGTTGAAATGGTCGTTGTCGGCAATCGCCGCCGTTCTGCTGGCGGCCGGCGTCTGGACGAATACGTCCGGCGGCGAGCCGAAGACGATCGTCATGGGCACATCCGCGGACTATCCGCCGTATGAAAGCGTGGACGCCAAAGGCGGCGGCGAAGTCGTCGGACTCGATATCGACATTGCCAGGCATATCGCGGAGAAACTCGGGTACGAGCTGAAAATATCCAATATGGATTTCAACGGCCTGATTGCCGCATTGCAAACGAAACGGGTCGATTTTGTCATGTCGGCGATGTCTGTCACGGAGGAGCGCAAGCAAAGCGTCGATTTCTCCGAGAACTATTATACGGCGCGGAATACGATCGTCTCGGAGGAGGAAAATCGTATTCGTCGCTGGAGGAGCTGAGGGGCAAGCGGATTGGCGTCCAGCTCGGCTCGACGCAAGAGAAAGCGGTCGCCGGCATGGACGGTTCGGAGATCGTGAAGCTGAACCGGATTCCCGATCTGGTGCAGGAAATCAAGTCCGGACGGCTTGACGCGGTCATTCTGGAAGACGCGGTGGCGCTGGAATATACGGCCGGCGATTCGAACCTCGTCTACCGCTTTCTCCCGACAGCCGACGAGGACGAAGGATATGCGATCGCGTTTCCGAAAGGATCGCCGCTCCGGGAGGAATTTAACGCGGCGCTGGCCGATATGAAGGCAGACGGCTCGCTGCAGGCGATCGTCGACAAATGGTTCGGCAAGGAAGAGAGCGAGCGCCGGGGGAACGGCATTCTCGATTTCAACGTCCTGGACGGATACATGGGCTACTTGCTGGAGGGCGTCTTCGTTACGCTGCTGTTCACGTTCGTATCCGCCCTGTTCGGCTTCGTCTGGGGCAGCATCCTGTCGCTGTTCAAGCTGTCCAGCATGAAACCGTTACAATGGTTCGCCACCGTCTACACGTCGATCTTCCGCGGAACGCCGCTGCTATTGCAGCTGCTGATCTTCTATTTCGCGACTCCCCAGCTTACAGGGTACGACATTTCGGCGCTGATGGCGGCCGGACTGGCGTTCGGACTCAATTCCGCGGCGTATTTGTCGGAGACGATACGAGGCGGCATTTTGGCCGTGGACAAGGGGCAGCGCGAAGCGGCGATGGCGCTCGGCATTCCGTACCGGACGATGATGGTCAGCATTATTTTCCGCAGGCGATCAAAAATATATTGCCCGCGCTGGTCAACGAATGCGTCGCGCTGGTGAAGGAATCGTCGCTCGTGTCGGTCATCGGCGTCGCCGACCTGATGCGCCGCGCCAATGTCGTCCAGGCCGATACGGCCCGCGCGTTCGAGCCGCTTCTGTTCGTGGCGGTTATCTACTACGCGCTCGTGCTTGTGTTGACGTCGCTGGCCCGTTTGCTCGAAAGGAGGATGCGCCGCAGTGATTAACGTTGAGCAATTGACCAAATCGTTCGGCAAGCTGGAAGTGCTCCGCGGGATTACGACGAGCGTCGAGCGCGGCGAAGTGGTCGCCGTCATCGGGCCGTCGGGCTCCGGCAAATCGACCTTCCTCCGCTGCCTCAACATGCTGGAAACGCCGAGCGGGGGCCGCATCGAGATCGACGGAATCGAGATTACGGACCCGAAGACGGATATTACGAAAGTTCGGCAGCGGATCGGCATGGTTTTTCAGCATTTTCATCTGTTTCCGCATATGACCGTCATCGACAACATCGCCTTTGCGCCGGTCAAGGTGAAGGGGCTTTCCCGGGAGGAGGCCCGCGCCAAGGGGCTCGAGCTGCTCAGGCGCGTCGGACTCGAAGATAAAGCCGACGTGTACCCGTCCAGACTGTCCGGAGGGCAGAAACAGCGCGTCGCAATCGCCAGGTCGCTGGCGATGGACCCGGACGTCATGCTGTTCGACGAGCCGACGTCCGCGCTCGATCCGGAGATGGTGAAGGAAGTGCTGTCCGTTATCCGCGATCTGGCTTCGTCCGGAATGACGATGCTGATCGTGACGCACGAGATGAAGTTCGCGCGCGAGGCGGCGGACACGGTATATTTTCTCGACGGAGGCCTGCTAATCGAGAAGGCGAAGCCGGAGGAGTTCTTCACCCGACCGCAGAGCGAACGCGCCGCCCGGTTTCTCGAGCAGGTGCTGTAGGAAGCGGCCGCAGCCGGCTGCAGGTAATCCGTAAACAGTACGAGTTCGCAAAAGCCGGACACCCGTTATTGGGTGGCCGGCTTTGCTCTTTTAAAGCTTATGGTTGCAATCCCCCCCATTCTGCGACCCGCCAAAACGCCGGCTTCGGCCGGTGCCGCTCGTCGAAGAGCAGCGGCCAGTTTTTGCGCCCCCGCACCGGAAAGTCGTCCAGCCACGTGTAATCGTCGGCCGCCCCCCAGAAGGTGACCGCTGCAATGACATCCTTATATTCCCGAAACAGGCGGAAGATCCGCTCGTACCGTTCCGCCTGCCGCTCCATCCGTTCCGCCGGCGGCTCCGACAAGTCCGTCCTGCGGTCGCCGAACTCGAAGACGGAGACGTCCAGCTCCGTCACTTGCAGCTGCAAACCGAGCGCCGCGTAGCCTTCGATGGCGGCGCGGATATCGTCCGGCTCCGGTTCGTTCAAGCTCCAGTGGCCCTGAAGTCCGACGCCGTGAACCGGCACGCCTTGCGCTTGCAACGTGCGCAGCAGACGGATGATCTTGTCCCGCTTCTCCGGATGGCATTCGTTGTAATCGTTGTAGAACAGCAGCGCCGACGGGTCCGCTGCATGGGCGTATTCGAACGCGCGCGCGATGTAGTCCTCCCCGATTCCTTCGCGCCAGGGAGAACGCCGAAGCCAGGCGCCGGCGCCATCGTCCACCGCTTCGTTCACGACGTCCCAGCAATAGATCCGACCCTTGTACCGGCCGACCACCGTGTCGATATGGCTTTTCATCCGCGCCAGCAGCGTCTTGCGGTCCGCCGGCCCGCCGCCCGGCGCCCGAAACACCCACTCCGGCGTCTGATTATGCCAGACGAGCGTATGTCCGCGAACTTTCATGCCGTGCTCATCCGCGAAGGCGACGATCCGGTCCGCCGCCTCGAAGTCGTACGTCCCTTCATCCGGGTGAATCCGTTCGAATTTCATATCGTTCTCCGCCGTCAAACTGTTGAAATGAGCGGCCAGCAATTCCCGCTGCGTCTCCATCGTCGTCATATTCACCGCGGCGCCGATATCGAAGCAATCTCCGTACCGCTCTCGCAGCTTCGGGATGCCCATGTCCGTCGCGCCCGCTTGAAAGCTTGAGGATGCCATCTTGTTCGAACCCGCTCCTTCCTTAATAAATGACCCGGCCGCGTTCGTCGGCGATGCCGGATTTGCGGTAGAAATACGTATTGATCACGTCCCGCCACTCTTTCGCGCTATCCAGCTGCTCCTTAAGCCGTTCGCTCACATGGCCGAAGCGGTCCGCGTCGATTTTGCCTTCCAGCTCCGCCCAGCGGCCGATCCAATATTGCAACCGCTCCACTCCTTCGAAGTGCGTGTCGTAAATATGCTGAATGACGGTCTTCCCCGATTGCAGCCGGTGCGTATACGGCACATGATGAAAGAACAGCAGCAGCTCGTCCGGACATGTTTCCAGCCGCTCGTAGCGTTCCGCGTTGGCCGATTCGTATTGGGCCGTATATCCCGTTCCGCTAGCCTGCGTCCGGTCAACGCCGATGCCGCGGCAATCAGCGAAGTGATAGGTGCCCCACTTCGAATATTCGTATCCGTCAACATCCGGCCCGTAATGAACATGGGGCTTCACCATCCACCCGACGCCGAGCGGCGACGTATACTGCTCATAGATCGGCCACGATTCCAGCAGCAGGCCGGTCACGACGGACAACGCCTCCGGGTCCGCGCCGAACGTCAGCCGCGTCCATTCCTCGGCGATTTCCGCCGCCGCCAGCTCCGGATTCCAGATCAGCCGGCCGTAGCCGTACAGATTGGCCTGCGCCAAATGATGCCCTGTCCAATTGTCGTCGTCCCCTACATTGGACACAGCCGTAATGCCGCAATGCGTGTACGGATGGACCTGTCCGGCCGCGATTGCCTTCACCGCGCTTCCTTCGCCCTTGAGAAGAGTATCGAAGTCCAAAATTTCTTTCCATTGCGGGATCAAATAGCATACATGCCTTTGTTGCCCGGTGTACTCCTGCGTAATTTGGAATTCCATGATCTGATTCGTTCGCTCCATCGCTCCGAACAGCGGCGACACCGGTTCCCGCACCTGAAAATCCATCGGCCCGTTCTTGATTTGCAGCACGACGTTGTCCCGGAACCGGCCGTCCAGCGGTTTGAAATGATCGTAAGCGGCACGCGCCCGGTCGGTGGTGCGATCGCGCCAATCCTGACGGCAGTTGTAAACGAAGCAGCGCCACAGCACCAGTCCGCCGTAAGGCGCGAGCGCATCCGCGAGCATGTTGGCCCCATCGGCATGGTCGCGTCCGTATGTAAAAGGTCCGGGCCGGTTCTCCGAATCGGCCTTCACGACAAAACCGCCGAAATCGGGAATATGCCGGTATATGTCCGCCGCCCTCCGCATCCACCATTCGGCGACGCGCCGGTCGACCGGATCGGCCGTCGGCAGCTCCCCGAGCTCGACGGGACTGGCGTAATTGACGCTCAGAAACAGCCGGATGCCGTATTCGCGGAACAGCTCCGCAATGGCGGCGACATCCGGCAGCAGCCGCTCCGTAATCAGCGACGATTCAAGACGATGAACGTTTACGTTGTTGATGGCGATACCGTTGAGGCCGATGGAAGCCATCAGTCTCGCATAATCGCGAATACGCGGGGAAGAGGCCAACACTTCACCGTTCCGGAAAAAGATCGACCGCCCGGCGTAACCGCGCTCGACGCTGCCGTCCATATTGTCCCAATGGTTGATCATTCGCAGCTTGCATGCGGGCGCTTCCGCGATATCCAGCGCCTCGATGCCGGAGCCTGTCGCCAAGAGCCGCAAAAATGGAAAACGGCATATAACGCGCCGCCCGGCGACTCCCCCGCAATCCTGATATATTCGCCGCCATCCCGGTATACGGTCCTGATCCGGTAGCCGTCCGGTGAAGCCGGCGCATCCGCTTCGCCGCCGTCCGTATGCGCCGAATCCGGACCGCCGGAGACGTCCAGCACGATAAACCGCTCCCGCTGCGGTTCCGACGTTCCCGCCGTGTTCACAACGGCCGGCCGCATCCCGAGCAGCGAGCCGATCCCTTCCGTCAGCTCGCGGACGGCTGTCCTGAGCGGACCTTGCGAATCGGCCCCCGATAAAACGACAATTTTTCCGCACCATTGCCTGTAGCGCGCAAGCAGCGCCGGATCGGCAATGCGGTCGAAGCGCAGCCAGCATGCATAACCCGGACTTTTCATTCGAATTCCCTCCCTTCGGCAAATAGCCCCCGGCCTGCTCCCGCAGATGCGATAGCCTCGCCGAGCATTCAAGCGACTTATCCTTTCACGCCGCCCACCGTCATGCCCTTAACAAAATATTTCTGCAAAAACGGATAAACCATAATGATCGGCACGCTCGCGATAATCGTCATCGTCGCCCGGATCGACGTCGGGGTGACGGTCGCGGTCCCCCCTTGGCCGGAAGCGAACTGATCGGCGGCTGTCATCGAATTGGCCGCGGTATTGGAAGTTTGCAATATTTTCATCAGCTCGTATTGAAGCGTGCTCAAGTTGATGTTCGACGAGTTGTAGAGAAAGACATCGAACCAGGAGTTCCATTGCGCGACCGCGACAAACAGCGAGACGGTAGCCAGCGCCGGTACGGTCAGCGGCAGTACGATGCGGATGAAGGTCGTAAAGTCGCCGGCGCCGTCGATTTTGGCCGATTCCAGAATGCCGTCCGGAAGCCCCTCGATAAAGGAGCGGATGACGATCATGTTGAATACGCCGATAATGCCGGGAAAAATATAGACCCAGAACGAATTGATCAGCCCCAGCTCGCGGATGAGCAGATAACCGGGAATAAGACCGCCGCTGAAATACATCGTGAACACGAACGCCATCGTCACGAACTTGCGCAGCACATAATCCTGGCGGCTTACCGTGTAGGCGAGCATGGCGGTGCAGAAGACGGATACCGCCGTCCCGACAACGGTGCGCAATATCGAAATCAGCGTCGCGCCGTAAATCGACGATTCGTTAAAATATATTCATAGTTGTGCAGCGTCCAGACCCGCGGCCACAAATAGATGCCGCCGCGGATCGAATCGTTCGCGTCGTTGAACGACATCGCCAGCATGTTGATGAACGGATACAGCGTCACCACGACCAGCAAGATCATAAAGACAATATTGAAAATATCGAACAACCGGTCCGCCAAACCGCCGTGCTTTCCCGGCGGCGAGCTCGTTCTCATCATCGCGGCGCCTCCTTAGAACAGTCTGTTTTCGCCGAGCTTCTTGGCGATCGCGTTGGCGGTTAAGAGAAAGATAAAGCTGACGACGGTCTTGAACATGCCCGCCGCGGTCGCAAGCGAATAATTGCCCATATTCATGCCGTACTTCAGGACGAAAATGTCCAGATTGTCGGAGTAGTCGACGGTCATGCTGTTGCCGAGCAAATATTGCGGCTCGAACCCGGCCTCCAGAATATGCCCGAGATTCATAATGAGCAGAATGACGATAACCGGCTTCAGGCCAGGCAGCGTAATGTACAAAATGCGCTGGAAGCGGCTGGCCCCGTCGATTTCCGCCGCTTCGTACTGCGCCGGATCGATCGTTGTCATGGCCGCCAGATAGACGATCGTATTCCAGCCGACATCCTTCCATACCTCGGATACGCCGAGAATGCCCCAGAAATATTCCCCGATGCCGAGCCACAGCACCGGCTGATCGATCATGCCGAGCTTGAGCAGCAAAATGTTGAAGATGCCTTCCGGCGCAAGCACGGTTGAGATAATGCTGGCCGCCACCACCCAGGAAATAAAGTGCGGCAGGTAGCTGATCGTCTGGACGATGCGCTTGAAGACGAGGCTGCGCAGCTCGTTGAGAAGGATCGCAAGCGCAATGGCCGTGACGAAGCCGAGCACGAGCTTGATGGAGCTCATGACGATCGTATTGCGCAGCACCTGGTAGAAGCTGTCGTCCTGAAATAAAAATTCGAAATTCGCCAGGCCGACCCATTCCTGATCGCCGAACGGTTTGGCCGGACGGTATTTCTGAAAGGCGATGGTCCAGCCCCACAACGGGACGTATTTGAACAGAATCAGCCAAAGGAGGAACGGCACCGACATGAGCACAAGCATCTTCTGTCTGGCAAGCTTTCTGAAAAACGCCACTTGTATCGTCTCCACTCCTTCCGTGACGGAAAAGCCGGAATGCGGCAGCAGTTCCGGCCTATTGCAACGTCGTTGCCCGTGTTACCACTTGCCGGCGACGCGGTCTTTCACCACTTTCGTAACGAACGCCTCATACGATTTCGCATCCAGCTTGGCGAACTCGTTCACGTACTCGGTCCACAGCGACTCGAACTCGGACGGGTCCGACAAGATCAGCTTCGGCAAATATTTCTTCTGCAGGTCGCTCGCCTTCTGCACGAAAAGCTGCTCCGGCGTGTTCTGGCCTTTGTTGATGCTCCATGCCGGGTACCACGGACGTTCGTCCGGCTTGCTGAAATATTCGGCGAACGTCTTGACGCCGTACGCATCGAGAATTTTTTGTCGCCCTCGGTATACCCCGCATACGCCACCTCCGGCTGATTCCCGACGCCGTAAGCGTTGCCGTCGGCCAACACCGAATTGTTGCCGTAGCGAGGCCAGGCGTACTCGAAATACTGGAAGCCGAAGGAGCGCTTGAACTCGGGATCGTCGCGTTTCAGCTTCTGCTCGTCGTTCAAATAGAAGCGTCCGTTCTCATCGACGCTGTACGTCTCGTCCTTGATGCCCCATTGCACGAGAATCTGGTTTTCTTCCTTCAGCAGATTGTCGAAATATTGGATGATCCGGACCGGGTCTTTCGCCTTGACGGAAATTCCGATGCCGCGGTTGTTCACGAATGCCGGCGGATCGAGGTATTGATCCTTGATGTCGGCGTCGAACACGATCGGAAGCGGCGCGTAGCGCTTCTCGTCAATCCCCGCCAGCTTGAGATTGTTGGTGGCGTCGCCGACCTGCCAGGCGTAGTTGAAGTACCCGAGGACGCGGCCGCTTGTCAGCTTGGCGAGGTACTGGTCCTTGTTCATGACGAACGACTCCGAATCGAACAGCCCTTGCGCATTGATCTCATTCAGCTTCTGGATCCAGCGCTTCTCCAGATCGGTCGCCTGGTACACTTTCGCTTCATGGGTTTCCATATCGACGATGACGTCGCCGTCGTTCGGATAACCGGCCAGATGCATCGCCGGATTCGTCAGCGTGAAGAAGCTGTCGGCCACGCCGGCGAACGAGACGAAGCCGATCGTATCTTTGCCGTCCACCTGCGGGTATTTGTCCTTGTAGCGTTTGATCAGATCGAAATATTCGTCCAGCGTCTTGATTTTCGGATAGCCGAATTCCTTCAGGACGGATCGTTGAATCCAGAACGCTCCCTGACTGATATTCGGCTCGCCGATGTAGCCTTGATTGGCGGAAAACGGGAGGTGATAAATTTTGCCGTCCGCCTGCCGGAATTTATCCATGTAAGGTCCGTATACCCGCTTGATGTTCGGCCCATGCTCTTCGATAAGCTCGTCGAGCGGGATGAATGCGCCCGCGTCGAGCAGCTTGTCGATCTCGCCTTCCGGCACGATGACGTCCGGATAGTCGCCGCTTGCGATCATGACGCCGGACTTCGTCTTGATGTCGCCGACGAGATATTCGATTTTGAAATCGACGCCGGTCTGCTGCTGCAGTTCCTTGCCGATCGTCGTCTCGGACGCCATCACGTCTTTACCGGTATTGAAGCTGTAGTACGTGAACGTAACCGGCGTTTTGTCGTCGTCCGAGCGATTCTCGGCGCTTGCGGAGTTCGAATCTTCTCCTCCGGCGGAAGCGCCGCCGCTTTCGTTTCCACTGCCGCTGCTGCAGGCAGCCATTACGACCAGCATGGCGGCCAGAACGGCGGACAACCATTTTCGAACCATAACTTGCTCGCCCCTTTCAGCTTCTTTTTTGTAAGCTCTTTCATTATAGAAAGAAACCGTTTCCACTTTTACCCTCCAAACTTTAGATCGTACTTTGAAAACCATATTGAAAACACCATGGCCCTTGCCGCCCCTTTGTGTAAGCAGCGTATGACCTTCAACTGACCGGCGTTTCGGGCTTCGGCGGCATCATTCAGACGACTGCTGTTTCGGGCTTCGGCGGCAGCAAGATCTCGATCGCCGTGCCTTTTCCCTCCTCGCTCCGGATGGCAAAATCGAACGAATCCTTGTAGCACAGCTTGAGGCGGTAATAAGCGTTCTTCATGCCGACATGCTCGCCCATTTCGTCGCCGCCCTGCAAATAGCGGACGATGCTCTCCAGCCTCTCCGGCGGAATTCCGACGCCGTTATCCGTCAGCCGGAACGCAAGCCGGCCGTCCGCATATCCGATATGAACGGTAATGAGCCCGATGCCCGGAGAGCTCTCGATGCCGTGAATGCTCGCGTTTTCGACGAAAGGAAGAAACGTCATTTTCGGGATGCGAAGATCATGGACTGCCTCTTCCACCGTCAGCCGGTATTCCAGCTTGTCGCCAAAACGGTATTTCTGGATTTCGAGAAAACATTCGATCAGCTCCATCTCTTCCCGCACGGTCACCCAGTCGCGGTTCCAGACGATCGCTTTGCGGAAAATTTTGGACAGGCGGTTAATCGTCCGGGCCGTTTCCGCCTCGCCCTTGATCAGGCTGCGCATGCGGATCGTCTCCAGCGCGTTGAACAGAAAATGCGGATTAATCTGGCTGTGAAGCGCCTGCAGCTGCGCCTGCCGCCGCTTGATTTCCAGATCCTTCTTCTGGATGTCCGCCATGTAGACGTCGTGGATCAGGCTGTCGATCCGTTGCGTCATCCGGTTGAACTCGCCGGTCAGCTGGCCGATTTCGTCTCTCGACTCCTCGTACGGAATCGTTTCGAAATGCTGGTTTTTCACCTTTTTCATATGGCGGAGAATCCGTACGAGGCGCACGTGGATCGACCGGGAGATCGCCGCGATAATAAGGGACGGAAGCAGAAAATTGATGCAGGCCATATAGAAGACGAACGCGCTCGACTTGCGCACCTCCTGCAGGACGGCTTTCTCGTCCATAACCCCGTGCAGGCTCCAGCCGTTCAAATAGTTGTTGTTCGCATAATGCTTGCTGAAGGCGATCGGCTTCTCCGGCAGCGCCACTGCGGACATCGGCGTCGCCCCGGTGCGCCAATCTACCTCGCGGTCGTCCGTATATTGAACGGTGCCGTCAGGATGAACGAAGTAGACGCTGCCCTCGAATCCGGAATCGGCGAACAGCCGCCGGACGGTGCTCATGTTCAAATCGATCTTGACGATCTGCGTATAGGGACCGGACGCCGCATAGTCGAGCCGTTGGACGAAGCTGAAATCGTTCCCGCTATGGATCAGAACCGGGTACGAGACGGACGTTCGGCGAAACTGCGCATACCAGTCCGCGCTGCGCACCGCATCGGTAAGCGGAAGAATCGTGCCGGAAGTCAGAATTGTCGGATTATCGGAGTAGATGACCGTCGAGGCGATCGTGCCGTAAGCTTGCTCGGACTTGTTGAAGACGCCTTTCATCGCCGTATTGTACGCTTCCACATATTCGATATCCGATTCGTAAGTGCGGTTCAGATGCTCGTTCAGCACGGGATCGATGTAGTAGAGGTAAGAGATGCCCGCCGCCTCGTCGATGACGGAGCGAAGCTCGCGCTGGAGCTTCTCGAGAGCGATGTTGGCATCGCGGATTTTCTGGTTTCGGATGTTGTTGGTCGTGACATGGTAGAAAACGACGTTCGTCACGACGATCGGAATGAACACCGACAAGAGATACATAAGCAGCAGTTTGTCCCTCAGCTTGATATTGTTCAAATGCAGCTTGCCCATCGATAACCGCCACCCGTTATTTTTTGCCCAGCAGCTTGTTGCGGTAGTCCGTCGGCGTCATGCGCTCGAGCTTCTCGAATTGCGTGACAAAGTAGTCCGCGTTCTGAAAACCGACTTTTTCGGCGATTTCGTACATGCGGCAGTCGGTTTGCCGCAGCAGCCTCTTCGCCTCGCCGATCCGGATGCCGAGCAGATAGTCGTTGAAATAGACGCCGTATGTTTTGCGGAACAGTTGCCCGAGATAAACGGAATTCATGTAAAATTTGGCCGCAATGCTCTTCAGGCTGATATTTTCCATATAATGCGTCTCGATGTATTTCCGGATCTTCTCGATGCCGGCTTTCGACTGCTGCCGCCGCAGCCGCGCGATATAATCCGCCGCTTCCTCCATGAAGGCGGCAAACAGCCGCTTCAGTCCCGGCAGCCGCACCCGGCGGGATTGCCAATCCATGATCGCGGGAAGCGAAGCCAGCTCCTTCTCGCTCCCATCCATCGCCCGGATGACGTTGATGACGCCAATCACGCAGCGGGCGATCGCGTTCGATACCGCGCCCGGAGCGAACCGCTTTTCCCGGAAATGCCGGAACAGCCGGTCGATGCTGGCCGAATAAGCTTCCTTGTCGTTTTCTTCCAGCCGCTCAAGCAGCTGCGCGTACAGCTCCGAATCGATGTCGAAATAATACAAGGCCGTTCCCGCCACCCGGTCATACAGCAGAACCGGCGTCTCGCCTTCCGCAAATTGATAGGACATCGCCTGATGCGCGGTTCGGCAAGAGGAATGGACATCGCCGATCCGCCCGACCTCGCCGCCGACGTAGAGCGTTACCGGCGCCCCCCTCGCCTCGGACAAGGCGGCTTGCACCGACCGGTAAACCGCTTCCATATCGCCGGTTGCCGAAGCGATGCGGCTCACATCCAGCAGCAGGCCGATCAGGCCGGGCTGATGGATATGGACGGGAATCGGGCGGCCGATCCGCTCCGCGACCGGCTGCAGCGCGGCGACCGCTTCCTCGACCGGCCAGCCGCCGGCGCCCGTGCCGGAATCCGTCTCCGGGTGCAGCTCCGCCAGCGCGTAGACGAATCGCCCCGTCGCTTCCATCCGCAGGGCGGCGGCAAATTGCGCAGCTTCCTCCCCGGCATACCGGTCCTTGACCAGCGTTTCCAGCAAGGTGCCGGTCACGATCTTCTCGCCGGCCAGACTGTTCAGCTTCTTCGCCCCCAGCATGCCGGCCAGCTTGGCCAGCATCGCCGTAAGCTCCCCTTCGTCGATCGGCTTCAAAATATAATCGTGCACATCGTAACGCAGCGCCTGCTGCGCATACGTAAATTCGTGGTAACCGCTCACGATGATAAATACGGGGCTTCGCGGCCATTCCGTCGTGACGGTACGAATCAGCTCGAGGCCGTCGAGCACCGGCATCCGGATATCGGTAATGACCACATCCGGACCGAGACGCTTCATCATTTCCAGCGCATCCGCTCCGTTGTCCGCTTCCCCGCATATTTCAAAGCCGAGCGAACGCCAGTCGATCAGATTGATCAAGCCTTTGCGGACGAACACCTCGTCGTCCACGAGCAGCACCTTGTACACGAACGAAGATCTCCTCCTTCCTGTCGCATGATTCATTTCATTATAAAGGATGCGGATTTGATCGGTCACCCTGCGGCACGGCGGATAGACGGGCAAGACTGATTGTAATCGTTTTCACAAAAATTATAGCTTTGCACATTCTTCTTTCGAACCCTACTTTTTTACATTTTACTTCGAACATTAAAGAACTTTACCGGCATGTCCGGTCCGTGCTCGTCCCGAACTTTCCTCCATATGAAGCGGCTGGACAAATTCACAGAAATTTTATTTATAATAATTATAAATTAATATTGATTTTACATTGAGAATTGGTCTATAGTATAAACAAACAACAGATTGAAAGAGGTGGACCCTTGTGACAAATCAAAGTAACAAGCTAACGACGAGCTGGGGCGCTCCGGTCGGAGACAACCAGAATTCAATGACGGCTGGTTCGCGGGGACCGACGCTGATCCAGGACGTTCATCTTCTTGAAAAACTGGCCCACTTCAACCGGGAGCGCGTGCCCGAGCGGGTCGTTCACGCCAAAGGCGCCGGCGCGCACGGTTATTTCGAAGTGACGAACGACGTGACGGCATATACGAAAGCCGCATTTCTGTCCGAAGTCGGCAAGCGCACGCCGGTATTCGTCCGCTTCTCGACGGTCGCCGGGGAGAGCGGCTCCGCCGATACCGTCCGCGACCCGCGCGGTTTCGCGGTCAAATTTTATACCGAGGAAGGCAACTACGACCTCGTCGGCAATAATACGCCCGTCTTTTTCATTCGGGACGCCATTAAATTTCCGGACTTCATTCATACGCAAAAACGCCATCCGCAAACCCATTTGAAAAACCCGAACGCGGTGTGGGATATCTGGTCGCTCTCGCCCGAATCGCTGCATCAGGTTACCATTCTGATGTCCGACCGCGGCATTCCGGCTACGTACCGCCATATGCACGGATACGGCAGCCATACCTTCAAATGGGTGAACGCCAAAGGGGAAGCCGTGTGGGTAAAATATCATTTCAGAACGGAGCAAGGCATCAAAAACTTGACGGAAGAAGTGGCCCGGCAAATTGCCGGCGAAAATCCGGACTATCATACCGAAGATCTGTTCAACGCGATCGCCGCGGGGGATTACCCGGCCTGGAGGCTATATGTGCAAATTATGCCGCTTGAAGACGCGGACACGTACCGTTTCGATCCGTTCGACGTCACCAAGGTCTGGTCGCAAAAAGACTATCCGCTGATCGAAGTCGGCCGGATGGTGCTCAACCGGAATCCGGAAAATTATTTTGCCGAAGTCGAACAGGCGACGTTCTCGCCCGGAACGCTCGTACCCGGCATCGACGTCTCCCCGGACAAATGCTGCAAGGCCGCCTGTTCGCCTACCATGACGCCCACCGCTACCGTGTCGGCGCGAACCATCAGGCGCTGCCGATCAACCGTCCGCTCAGCGGCGTCCACAATTACCAGCGCGACGGGCAAATGCGCTTCGATTCGAACGGCGGCAGCTCGGTTTACTACGAGCCGAACAGCTACGGCGGACCGACGGAGTCTCCCGAGCACAAGCCGCATCCGTATCCCGTATCGGGGACGGCCGACAGCGTCGCTTACGACCGTGACGACCACTACACGCAAGCCGGCGACCTGTACCGGCTGCTTAGCGAGGACGAACGGGCCCGGCTTATCCAAAATATCGTGAACTCCATGAAGCCGGTCGAGAAGGACGAAATCAAGCTGCGTCAGATCGGGCATTTCTATAAAGCCGATCCGGAGTACGGACGCCGCGTCGCGGAAGGGCTCGGCCTGTCGATCGATCATTTGGAGAAGCAATGAAAAATTAATTACGTAAATTCAGCCTTGGACCGCATCGCCGGTCCAAGGCTGTTTTTCATTCGCATACTACGCTATTTCAGTTCTGCGACGATGTTCGGCGGCGTCTGGCCGGTGACGCCGGCGACCAGATTGCGGGCCGCGAGCATGGCCATGTCGAACCGGGTTTTGGCCGTCGCGGAGCCGATATGCGGCAAGGTGAGCACATTCGGCAGCGACAGGAGCGGATGATCCTTCGGAATCGGCTCCAGCGCGTAGACGTCCAGCCCGGCGGCGCGTATGCGCCCTTCCCGCAGCGCATCGACCAGCGCGGTCTCGTCGACCGTCTGGCCGCGGGAGACGTTGATGAAGATGGCGGAAGGCTTCATGAGCGCGAATTGCGCGCGGCCGATCATGCCGGCGGTCTCGCGGGTCAGCGGCGTCATCATGACGATGAAATCGGCTGTCCCGAGCAGCTGCTCCAATGGAAGATATTGTACCCCGAGTTCCTTTTCCGTATCCGGTTTGCGATTGCGGTTATAGTATACGACTTCCATGCCGAAGCCCAGTTTTCCCCGCCGCGCGATCGCCTCTCCGATTCGGCCCATGCCGATAATGCCGAGCGTCGCATGATGCACGTCCGTGCCGAACAGAACCTCGTTATCCTCTTTGCGCCATTTTCCCTGCTTCACATACCGATCCAGCTCCGCCACGCGGCGCGCCGTGCCGAGAATAAGGGCGAACGCCAGATCGGCCACCGTTTCATCCAGCACATGCGGCGTATTCGTCCCGAGCACTCCCCGCGCTTTCATGGCCGAAAGATCGAAATGATTGTACCCGACGCTCATGCTGCTGACGATTTTCAGCCGCTTGGCGCGGCTCAATAGCTCCGCATCGATCGCCGAGGACGACGTGAACAGCCCGTCGGCATCGGCGACCTTCTCCAGCAGCGTCTCGCGGGGAATCGGACGGGCCGAGTCCCACTGCTCATATTCGCAATGTCCGGCAATATATGCGACAACTTCCGCGGGAAGCGGTCTGTCGATAAAGACTTTCGGCTTCATCCTGCTCCTCCTTCTTCAGTACGGGAACCTCGCGCAAAGCGGAAGCTGTCAAAACCGCTTCAGAAATTCGACGATCGTCAGCAGCCCTTTGTCGAAATTGTCCAGATGGAAGTGTTCGTTTGGCGCATGCAAATTTTCGGTCGGCAGCCCGAAGCCCATCAAGACGACCGGGGCCGACAGGACGCGCGCGAACGCCTCCACGATCGGAATCGAGCCGCCGTCCCGCGTGAATACCGGACGGGCCCCGTATACCCGCTCATAGGCGCTCCCGGCTTGCCGCAGCAGCGGGTGCGACGGATCGATTGTATACGGCCGGCCTTTCTCCCCCTGCACGACGCTCACTTTCGCGCCGGGCGGCGTATGCTTGCGGATATGCCGTTCGACCTTGTCGAGAATATCTTGCGGGTCCTGATGGTCGACCAGACGGCATGTAATTTTCGCATGCGCTTCGCACGGGATAACCGTCTTCGTGCCCTCGCCCTGGAAACCGCCGTACATGCCGTTGATTTCCAGCGTCGGCCGCGCGCCGACCCGCTCCGCGAACGTATAGCCTTCCTCGCCGTACAGGGCGTCAAGCTCAAGCGTTCGCTTCAATTTCTCCTCGTCGATGCCTTTCTTGGCGAACTCCGCTCTCATCTCGTCCGTCAACTCGGACACATCGTCGTAGAAGCCGTCGACCGCGACCCGTCCCCGTTTGTCATGCAGCGAATCCAACAGCGAGACGAGCGCGTGCAGCGCGTTGGGCACGCCGCCCCCGTATGTGCCCGAATGAAGGTCGGTATTGGCGGTGCGGACCGACACCTCGAGCGAGCATAAGCCGCGCAGACCGGTGCAGATGGCCGGCTTGTCCGGACCGAGCAGCTCCGTATCGGAGATCAGCACGGCGTCGGCCGCCAGCTTGTCTTTGTGCGCTTCGATGAACGGGTGCAAATTGCCGCTTGCGATCTCCTCTTCGCCTTCGACGCAAAATTTCACGTTGACCGGCAGTGCTTGCTCCGTGCTCAATATCGCTTCGATCGCCTTGATGTGCAGGAAAAGCTGGCCTTTGTCGTCCGTAGCGCCTCTCGCATACAGCTTGTTGTCCCGGATATCCGGCTCGAACGGCGGCGTCTGCCACAGATGCAGCGGATCGACCGGCTGCACGTCATAATGACCGTAGATCAGAACGGTCGGCTTGCCGGGCGCATGCAGATGATCCGCGTAGACGATCGGATGGCCGGCCGTCGGGTGGATTTCCACGTTTTCGAGACCGGCCCGCTTGAGCGCGTCCGCCAGCCATTCCGCCGCGCGGCGCACGTCTTCCTTATGTACGGATTGGGCAGAGATGCTCGGAATCGACAGCCATTCCTTCAATTCGCGCAGATGCGCATCCCTGCGCTCCGCAAAATACGGTGCATAATCCATCATTCAACCTCCTCGAACGGCCATAACTGCAATTTCCCGTCATGCTGTCCCTTGAGGCGATTATACCACACAATTTCTTCATTCATACACGATAAGGCCTTTCCCGACCTTGAGCCGCGGATAGTCCGCCATGACGGCCGGCATGTCGTCGAGCGCGAAACGGTGCGTCACGAGCGGCTCCACCCGGACGATGCCGGCGTCGATAAGCGCAAGCGCGTCGGGATGCGTGTAAGGATTGATAAAGGAACCGAAAATCCGCAGCTCTTTGGCAAAAATATCGTACGGCCTGATGCCGATTTCCGTCGTCGGCGCAGCGACGCCGAAGAGGAGCACCTGCGCGCCCTTGGCCGCCGCTTCGACCGCGAGCGTCATGGAATCCGGACGCCCGACGCATTCCAGCACCACATCGGCGGTCGAGGCGAGCGCGGCTGCGGCCGCCGCGTCAAGCGGATTCACCGTCTCGTCCGCGCCAAGCTTGCGCAGCGTCTCGTACTTGCCGCTGTCCGGCTCGCTGACGACGATCCGCCGCGCGCCGGACGCCTTCGCCAGCTGCAGAAACAGCTGTCCGATAAAGCCGCCGCCTACGATCAGCACCGTATAATCGGGGCGGATGGTCAGCTTGCGGAAGCCGTGCAGCACGCAACCGAGCGGCTCCGCGAGCGCCGCTTCCGCGAAGCTGATCGTATCCGGCACGACGTAGCAGTTCGCCGCCGGTACGACGCACAGCTCGCCCATGCCGCCGTCTCTCGTGACGCCGACGGCCGCCAGCCGGTCGCACAGATGCGCCCGTCCGTCCCGGCAATACCGGCATATGCCGCAATAGATGTTCGGATCGACGGATACGCGATCCCCGACTTTCAGCCCTTCTACGCCTTCGCCCAGCGCCGCCACGATACCGGCCAGTTCATGGCCGAGCACGATCGGCGGCGTTACCGCTGCGGAGCCCGGATGGCCGTGATAAATATGCTGGTCCGTGCCGCAGATGCCGGCCGCGCGTACGCGCACCGTTACTTCGCCCGGGCCGGGGGACGGTTCGTTCCGCCGTTCGACTGCCATCTGTCCGACTCCATGCAATACCGCAGCTTTCATTGATCGTATTCCTCCCCGTTTCGGCTTCTTCCCCGTTTCACATTCGCGAGCCGCGCCGTAAAATCCTTTCCGTGCTTCAGAGAGGCCCGCGAATGAAAACGCCTCTTTTGCATTAAAAAAAGAGGCCCGCTAGGGACCCCTTACACTTTCTCCAGGCTGTCCAGAATTTCCCGGAGGCTAAGCTCCGCCGCCGCCATCGAAGTGTCGGCGACGCCGTAATACATTTTCACGATATCGCCTTCCACCAGCGCGCCGCAGGAAAAGACGACATCTCCGAAAAATCCTTCCTTTTCGTACGGCGCTTCCGGCTCCAGAATCGGCTTGTTCGAGCGCGCGATTACTTTCGAAGGATCTTCGAGATCGAGCAGCACCGCGCCCATGCAGTAGCGATGCTCCTTCGTCGCGCCGTGGTACAGCTCGAGCCATCCCCGTTCGGTGCGGATCGGCACCGCTCCGCCTCCGATCCGGCCGCTGTCCCACATTCCCGGACGAAGCCCGAGCAGATGGCGGTGATTGCCCCATTGCAGCAGGTTGTCCGATTCGGCGATCCAGATTTCCGGGTTGCCGACGCTCTTCGTCGTCGGCCGGTGGAGCGCGTAATATTTGCCCCCGATTTTCTCCGGGAAGATGAGCACATCTTTATTGTCCGGGCTGAAGATCATTCCGTGATGGGTCACGGTGCGAAAATCGGTCGTCGAGACGAGCGATTCGCCGACCCCGACCGGAGACACCGCGGAGAAATAAATATAATACGTGTCGCCGATCTGCGTAATGCGCGGATCTTCGATGCCGAACGATTCCAGCGGCTGCGACGGGTAGATGAACGGCTTGTCGTCGACGGTAAAATGGCGGCCGTCGCGGCTGCGCGCGATGCGCAGGTACGACAGCGAGGTCAAGTATTGGAAAGTCGCGCTCTCCGAACGGTTGCGGATGACGCGCGGGTCCGAGAAATCGTACCGCTCGTCATCCTCCCTCAGCTCGATCAGATCAAGCCGGTCGTTGGCCGCGTCGTATACCGGCGCCAGCACGATGCCCGGCTTCGGGCTGATCGGCCGCTCCGCCACGCGGAGCAGCATAATGATTTCATCCCCGTATTTGGCGATGCCGGCGTTGAACGCCCCGATGACTTCGAAGTCTTCCCGGTGGGGGGTGACATCCGCCGGCGTAATAAGCGGATTTTCTTCATAACGGTAAACATGGATCATCGTAATAATTGCTCCCTTAGCTCTTTTGCTCTTGCTGTTTTATGCCCGGACCGGCCGGGCTGTTCTCGAACGCGGCGAACGGGTCGCGAATTTCGATCCGTTGCGCCTCCGCGTCGCCGACGCCTGCATAGAGCGTTGCCGTGCCGTCTCCGTGCCGGATCAGGCCGCCGCTGAATACAACGTCCTCGAGATCCGGCCGCTTCGACGGGCCGGGCACAAAATCCGCCCGCTCGGCGATCATCTTGAGCGCGGTGCGTTCGCCCGTCAACGGATGATAAACAAATACGATCGGATAATAATGGCGATTTCCTTGGTCGTCATAGCAAGCGATATGGCCGAGCACGCCAATCAAGCCCCCGGCCAGGAGATGGGCTTCATTCGCTCCTCCCCACTCTTCGTCGGTGAAGTGGGCATCGAGCAGCGGCGCTTCTTCGATCGCCTTCACGGTCAGCTCCTCCAGCGAGCCGATGCGGACGAAACCGATCTTCCCGCGGCCGCCCTTCTCTCCTTGCGGTCTCGTGAATACGCCGACCGATCCGTCGGCCAGCTCGACGAGCCGGATATCTTTCATGCCGTCAGGACCTTCGAAGAACCGTTCCAATTCGGCAATCCGGCTGCCCCGGTAGAACACCGTCCGCCACATCAGGTAACCGGGCCGTCCGGGATCGGGGAATACTTCCACCCCTCCCAGCACGAGATTGCCGCCGATGACCGTATGGAACGGGTCCTGAAGCCGAAACACCGGCGCGCCTTCGCGCGGTACCCAGACGCCGTCGCGTTCCGTGAAGAAGACGACATCGGAATGCTCGCTGTCCCGCGATTCCACCCGCCCGGCAATGACAAGTTCCCCGTCATCCCGGAACGGGGCGGCGATGTTGTACACGTCTTTCCCGTCTACGCCGGCGAATTTCAGCTTTTGCGCGCCGCCGGCGCGCTCCCCGGCATTCCGGTATTCCTCAAGCAGAGATGCGCAGGTTTGGGCGGCCGTATGCGCCGATAACGAATTCATAGGTTTCCAAGCACTCCTCTTGTTATTTCAGATTGAACTGCATACCATCCTGGAACTTCTTGCCAAATATAATGAAGATCAAAATTATCGGCAATGTGAGCAGGACCGACGCCGCGTAGAGCGGACCCGGATAAGTGCCGTACGGACCGAACATTTGCGACAACAGCACGTTCAGCGTCAGCAGACCGTCGCTGCGCACGACGATCATGTCCCACAACAGCTCCGTCCACCGCTCCATCAGCAGGAACAGAAATACGACGGTCGTAATGGACTTGGACATCGGCAGCATAATCCGGTACATAATTTTCCAATCGCTTGCGCCATCGAGCTTGGCCGCTTCGATGAACGCATCGGGAATCGCCTTAAAGAAATTGGTATACATGAAAATCGCCCACAGACTGACCGCTTTCGGCAAGATCATGCCCAGATACGTATCATACAAGCCGATCCGCTGCACCGTCAGAAACGTCGGAATGAGCAGGATGATCGCCGGGAAAACATATGGAACAACACGAAGTTGTTCGTAAAATCGCGGCCCCTGAATCTCAGCTTCGACAACGCATAGGCGACCATGACCCCGAACAGCATCATCAGGGCGGTCGAGGCGAGCGACACGATAATGCTGTTCATAAACGCCGTCATCCACGGACGGGACATCCCTGTCTCACCGCCGGAGAACAGCCACTCATACGACTTGAACGTATACTTGGTCGGAAACAGCTTGCGGTCGATCTGGGTCCAATCCGCGAGCGAATTGAGCACCATGTACAAATACGGATAAACGAGAACAAGCAGCAGGACAAGCGCGACGATGTAACGGATCGCCAGCCGCAATTTGCGGTTTCGATTAGTTCCAACCATAGCGCTTCCCCCACAGTTCCAGCAATTTTCGAACGATGTAGATGGAGATGAACGTCGCGAGCGAAGCCAGCAGCGCTACGGCGGATGCGTAGCCGGCCTGCAGGTTTTTGAACGCCTGGTTGAAAATCTCCATCTGCCACGTATTGGTCGCGAAGTTCGGACCTCCTCCGGTCAGCTGATACACCTCAGTAAAGATGCCGAAGGTAACGCCGAAAGCCAGAATGAGCGTCGTATACAGCGACGGGTACAGCAGCGGCAGTGTAATGCGCCAAAACCGCTGGCGGTCCGTGACGCCGTCGATGGCGGCGGCCTCGTACACTTCCTTGTCGATGCTCGACAGTCCGGCGGTCAGAATAAGCGCATAATAGCCGGTAAATTTCCACGCCAGAATGATGCCGATCACGAACAGCGCGGACATCGGCGTGCCGAGCCAGTCGATCGTGATGCCGAGGCTGCGCAGAAACGTATTGACCGGGCTGTTATAGGACAGCAGCCCTTTGACGATCAGCGCGGATACGACGCCCGAGGACAGATACGGCAGAAAGAAGCCGATCAGAAACAAGCTTTTGAAACGCGGCAGTCCGTTGACGAGCACCGCCACGGTCAGCGCCATCACCGTCACGATCGGAATAAAGACGAGCATGAACTTGTAGGTGACCCAGAACGCCGCATGAACGCTCGGCGAACGGAGCGCGTCCATAAAGTTCTCGAACCCGACAAAATGATATTCCGGCGCGATCAGGTCCCAGTCGGTAAACGACAAATAGAAAGACCAGATCAACGGGATGAAGAAAAAACGATGGAATAAATGAGGTACGGGCTGGTAAATAACCAGCCCAACCTGTTGTTTTGTCGCTCCATGGGAAGACTCCTTTATTTCAGTGCGTCTTCGATGGCCTTCTTCATATTGGCCCAACCGTCTGCCGGCGAAATCTCACCGCGAACGACTTTGTTCAGCGCCTCCTGGCCGATCAGCGTCTGCAGCTCGTTATATTTGGCGTTGTCCATCGGCGGAATCGCGTTCGGCACATTTTCGGCGTAAGGCTTCAGCTGCGGATTGGCATCGAGAATCGCCTTGAACGCCTCGTTCGTCGACAGGTCGTCGCGCGCCGGCGGCAGCATCGTTTGCTCGAACCATTTCAGGTCGTTTTCCGGTTTGGAATAAACCCATTTCAGAAAGTCGACAGCGGCTTTCTGTTGCGCCTCCGTAGCGTCTGCGTAGATGACAATGCCTTTCGTGTCCGCGAAAGTTTTGCTCTCTGCGGGATTTTTGCCGTCCGGCACAGGCGGCATCGTCAATGCGAACGTTTCATTATATTTCATTTCCGGGAATTTCTCTTTCCACATCGTAAACGTCCAAGGACCGAGATCGGTGAATACGCTGGTGCCCGTCTCGAACGGATCGGTTACGTTTTGCGCCAGAATGCCGTTCTCCTTGCGAAGATTGTCGATGAACGTGAGCGTCTCTACGCCCGCCGCCTCGTCTCCGACGAAGCTGTCGCCCTCGATAAATTTGTTGCCCCCGGAAGCGGCATTATAGAGCATGAAGAAGTCGAACCAGCGCTTCCAGGCGGTCGGGTCGATCAGATCTGCTTTCGCCCACAAATATTTGTCTTTGTGAGCCGCCTTCAGCTTTTTCGTCAGCTCCAGAATTTCGCCGTACGTTTGCGGCGGTTGCTCGTAGCCGAGATCTTTCAAAATGTCAATCCGCCAACCGAACAGCATGGCGTTGGAATAGATCGGCAGCACATATTGATGGCCGTCCGCAAAAGTCCAGGGCTCGATCGTCTCGGTCATATTCCGGCTGGACAGAATATCTTGAAAGCCCGGCAGCGTATCGAGCGGGACGAGCGCCTTGCTCGCAGCCAGCTGAGCCGCGAAGCCACGGTTAATGTTCTCGGACATCGTCGGCGCGCTCCTGCCCGCGATTGCGGCCTGAATGCTGGCCTCCGAGCTCGGGGATTCCTTTATCGCACTGACATTAATTTTCACGTTCGGATTTTCGGCCTCGTACGCTTTGGCCATTTCCTGCCAATATGCCTGCTGCGTCGGGTTGGGCGCCGCCCAAAACTCGATCGTCGTCACTCCGCCTTCCGCTTCACCGCTATCTTCCGCTTTTCCCCCCTGGCCGGTGGAGCAGGCCGACAATACGGCGACAATCATGCCAACTAGGAGTAGTAACGCAACATTCTTTTTCATTCCGCCAAGACCTCCTGAATAAATCATGTTTTCTCTAGGTAGAATAGTAATGTTATTGTAACGTTACTATTCTTGGAAAATGCGCTTTGTAACCGTTTGTAACATCATTATCCCTGTTCGTTTATAAAAAGTCAAGCCGTTTTGTTGTGAACAATCCATAACAGTTTACTCGGTTGTAACTTTACAAAATTAATCTGTAACGTTACTATAGTAGTGTTGACTGCAGCATTTTTGTCGCCGAAAATAGAGTTGCCCTGTACTTTAATTATGTATCCGCAGCTTGGAAAGGAATGACCGACGTGAAATCGAAAGTTACGATGCAGGACATTGCCGACCGGCTCAAACTGTCCAAAAATTCCGTTTCGCAAGCGCTAACCGGCAAGCCCGGCGTGAGTGAGGCGACGCGGCGGCTTGTGATCGAAACGGCGGAGCAGATGGGCTACGTTTACGGCAAGGACCGAAAACGCCGGCAGCCGAATGCGCCAAACGGCAGCATCGCGCTGATCGCTTCCGATTTTGCGTTTGCCCAGAAAACTTTTCGGCGAAATCTATCTCAGCATCGAAAGAGAAGTGCGCGACCGCGGCTATGAACTGCTCATCCAGTCGGTCAATCAGACGGCTGCGGCCGAGCTTCGCCTTCCGCCGTTTCTTGAGAACCGCGCGGTTGCCGGCGTGCTTACGCTGTCCCATATTACGACCGAATACGTCAACGCCGTTATCGATACGGGCATACCGACCGTCCTGATCGACCATCACCATCCCGATATTGCGGCCGATTGCGTGCTGACGAACAACCGGTTCGGCGCTTACGCAGCGGTGCGACATCTGCTTGAGCTCGGCCACCGGGATATCGGTTATATCGGAAATATCGACTTTTCCCCCAGTTATTACGAACGGCTGGACGGCTTCCGGCTCGCCATGCACGAATACGGCGTTACCCCCAACGAAGAGTGGATCGTCGATCGCGCGCTGGAGGATCACTCGTATATTATTAACCTTGTCAAAAAGTTGGAAAACTATCCAACCGCCTGGTTCTGCGTCAACGACGGGCTCGGCTTCATGCTCAATTCCGCGCTGCAGCAGCACGGCTTCAGCGTGCCGGATGACGTCTCCGTCGTCAGCTTTGACAACGGTTACTTGTCGCGCATCGCCACGCCCCCGATGACGACGGTAAACGTGGATCTCGAATTGTTCGGCAGCTGCGCGGTGGAGCTTCTGCTCGACCGCATCGCGCATCCGAACAAGCCGCTTACCGAGACGCTGCTGCAGGCGAAGCTCATCGTCCGCGAATCGACCGCAGCGCCGAAGCGCGCGTAACCGCAACGCCAGGTAAGGCGGCGGTGAGCGCGGAGCCAGCGGGGGCCGCCGGTTCCCGGGCAGCAGCGGTGTGGGCGGGATCGAGCACGTTCTCGTCGGCGGCGGGGTTGCGGTGAAGGCGGGGGCAGCCCGCCACCCGCGGCAGTGGCGAGGGCGGGATCACGCCGGTCCCGGCAGCAGCGGCGGCCGCCCCCTCACCCCAGGCGAATGCGCAATGCCCGGCTGATTTTCGCGCCGACGGAGGGGCGGGATCACGCCGGTCCCCGGCAGCGGCGGCGTGATTGAGAGGGCGGTCCATGCCGGGCTTCCGGGTAGCGATACGTGAGCACAGCCAAACGCCCCAAACATTTTTAACGAATCGTACACACGCTATTTGGCTGAAAAGCGGCCTTCATGTATTCTAACGAATCGTAGAAACGTTATTAGCGTCTATAATGGCAAATAGTTCCAGATAATGGCGAATAGCGTGCTCTGGATTCGTTACAGTTTCCATCGGTGCCTTTTTTGCCTCGATAAGGTTTGTCATATTCGTTAGCGCCCTGTCGTCGGTAGAGAGCGGGGGTTCGTTAGCGTCCAGTAATCGGCAGATGGAGAGACTCGCATTATGCTTTCATAAAATCATGCCGCGAAACACGAACTCTTTTCATAACGGATGGCGGCCTGGTGGGCCGTACTGAGTTATTCTTACCAATTACCTTCCACTTCCGGGTATTCGATATTGTCCATAAGCTCGGGAGCGCGCAACTTGGTCGGGGGCAATGAGTTATGCGCATAAAGGCTCAAGTTAAATGCAAAAAGGCTCGCTGCCATAACGAAACCTTTTGGCTGTGCGAACCTCGACACAAAAACGATTAGCTTATTTACAGTACCCTTCTTACAATAGCCTTTCTACAGAAGCTTTTCTACAGAAGCCTTTCTACAGAAGCCTTTCTACAGAAGCCTTTCTTAACAGTAGTCTTTCTTAACAGTAGTCTTTCTTAACAGTAGTCTTTCTTAACAGTAGTCTTTCTTACAGAATTCTTCTTACAGCATTCTTTCTTAACTATAGCCTTTCTTACAACTGCCTTTCTACAGCAGCCCTTCCTTCATGGCCCGGTATACGAGCTGGGAGAACAGGCTGTTCGACCAGGCGAACCACGATCGTGTGAACTTGCCCGGATCGTCGGCATGGAAGCCTTCATGCATATAGCCGGTATCGGCGTCCGTCGCTTCCAGCATCGCGATCATCTCCAGCTTCTCCTCCGGCGAAGACGCCGTCAGCCCTTGCATCGACAACGCCATATGCCAGATATAACCCGGAGGCGTATGCGGGCTGCCGATACCTCTGGCCGCCTTGCCTTCGAAGTAGAACGGATTTTCCTTGCTGAGCGCAAACCGGCGCGTATTCTGATATACCGGATCGTCCGCGGAAACATAGCCGAGATAAGGAATGGACATAAGTCCCGGCGTTCCGGCGTCGTCCATCAGACAGTAGTTGCCGAAGCCGTCCGTTTCATAAGCGTAGATCGGACCGAACTCGGGATGGCGATAAATGCCGTACAGCCTGATCCCGTGATCGATCTCCTGCTCCAGCTCCTTCAGCTCGCGCAAGAACTCCAGATCGCGGAACACCCATTCCGCAAATTCCTGCATATAACGCAGCGCCACAACCGCAAACATATTACCCGGAATGTTGTAATGGAAATCGCACGCATCGTCGCTGGAGCGGAAGCCCGACCATACCATGCCCGTATAGTTGACCGGCATGCCGAGCCCGTTATTGCGAAGCGAGTCGGTCGGGATGCCGTTATTGCGGGTGAAACGGTAAGGCGAAAGCTCGAAATGCCGCTGCTCGGTCCGGAACAACGAGTAAATGGTGCGCATTGCGGCTTTGAAGCCGGCATCGAAAATATCCGTCAGCCCTGTTTCTTTCCAATACAAATAAGCGAGGCGCATCGAAAAGCAGAGCGAATCGATTTCGAACTTGCGCTCCCATACCCACGGCGACATGTCGGTTTCGTCCGTCGCGTTCCAGTGCCAGTCGTTGGCCGACTCGTTAAAAGCGTTTGCATACGGGTCGATTTGAATATAGGCGATATGCCGTTTAATCAATCCGCCGATGATGCGCTGCAGATCGGGATCGTCCTTCGCGAGCGGCACATAGTGAATGACTTGCTCGACCGAATCGCGCAGCCACATCGCCGGGATGTCCCCGGTAATGACGAACGTCGTGCCGTCGTCGAGCAGCTTCGTGGTCGTTTCAAGCGTATTCGGAAAGCAGTTTTTGAACAGCTGCAGCAGCTTGGGACGATGGGCCAGTTTCTCTTCGGCCTCGGCCAGCACCGCCTGCACCGCTTGCGGCAGTTCGAGCTTGGGCATCGGTATTTTCGGAAGTCTGAATTGCTCCATCTTGTTCAACAGGCTCCTTTAGTATTGACTTATTGACGTTCATGAGCCGGATCGCTCGTTGTAACCGGCCACCAGCCCGCTTCGATGCGGGCGATATCGGCCCTTACGCGAATCGCGGCTCCCGGGAGATCGGCGAACGCGTCCAGCGCCAAGTGCAGCGCTTCGAGCAGCCGGATGCGGCGGCGAAAATCCGTCTATCGGAAGCAAAAGCAGCGGGGCGCGGGCGACTGCCGCCGTATACAGCAAGCATTGCACCGATCGATTCGGTCTCGCCGGCTCGCTGCGGATCGCCGTAATCGGCGGCTACTTCCCGCACTAATCTTACAACCGGGCTGGCGGCACCGTCAATTCGGCGCTGATCGTATTGCCGTACAAAACAGGCGGAGGGACTTCCCGAAATCACGCCCATAACTTCGGGAAGCCCCTCCTCGGACATATGCCCGCCCCGTCCGTTCCTCACACCATCATTTTGCAAATATCATTCGTAAATTCGACCGGATCGTCGACCGGCAAGCCTTCGATCAGCAGCGCCTGATTATACAGCAGGCCGGTATAGAGCTTCAGCTTCTCGGGATCGTGCTGATGAGCCGCTTTGAGCGATTGGAACACGTCGTGGTTGACGTTGATCTCCAACACCTTGTCCGCCTTCACATTTTGCCCGTTCGGCATGGCGCGCAGCACTTTCTCCATCTCGATCGACAGCTCGCCTTCGGCGGTCAGACATACCGGATGGGATTTGAGCCGCTTGGACGCCTTGACCTTCTTCACCTTGTCTCCCAAAATGTTCTTCATCGCCTCAAACAGCTCTTTGTTGCCGCTGTCCTCCGCATCGGACTTGTCCGCATCCGAATCGGCCTCGTCGATGCCCAGGTCGCCGCTCGACACCGACTTGAACTCTTTCTCTTTATAGGACATGAGCATTTTGACCGCAAACTCGTCGATATCGTCGGTCAGATACAAAATTTCGTAGCCTTTGTCGGCAACGAGCTCGGTCTGCGGCAGCTTGGCGAGACGTTCGATCGAATCCCCGGCAGCATAGTAAATGTACTTCTGATCTTCCGGCATCCGCGACACGTATTCGTCCAGCGTGACCAGCTTCTTCTCCTTGGAGGAATAGAACAGGAGCAGATCCTGCAGCATATCCTTGTTCGTCCCGTAATCGCTGTATACGCCGAACTTCAATTGTCTGCCGAACGCCTGGTAGAACTTCTCGTACTTCTCCCGTTCTTCCTTCAGCATCGTCTGCAGCTGGCTTTTCACCTTGTTTTTAATATTTTTGGCGATCAGCGTCAACTGCCGGTCATGCTGCAGCATCTCGCGCGATATATTGAGCGACAGATCTTCCGAGTCGACCATCCCTTTAACGAAGCTGAAATAATCCGGCAGCAGATCCGGACATTTGTTCATGATCAGGACGCCGCTCGAATAAAGCTCGAGACCTTTCTCGTATTCCTTCGTGTAATAGTCGAACGGAGGCTGCTCCGGGATAAACAGAATCGCGTTATAGTTGACGGCGCCGTCCGCCTTGATATGGATATGCGCCAGCGGCTTGTCGAAGCCGTACCGTTTTCGGCATAAAAATTTTCGTAATCTTCCGGCTTCAGCTCGTTTTTGTTTTTGCGCCAGATCGGGACCATGCTGTTGATCGTTTCTTCTTCCCGATATTCCTCGAATTCGTTCTCGGCGCCTTCCTTCGGCCGGGTTTTCGTCACGTCCATCTTGATCGGATAGCGGATGAAGTCGGAATATTTCTTGATGATCGCTCGCAGGCGATATTCTTCCAGAAACTCGTCGTACCGGTCGTCTTCGGTATTCTCTTTGATTTTCAGAATAATGTCCGTTCCGACCTCAGCTTTTTCAGCCGGTTCAACGGTATAGCCGTCCGCCCCGCTCGACTCCCATTTGTACGCTTCGTCGCTGCCGAGCGCTTTGCTGATAACCGTCACCTTGTCCGCGACCATGAAAGCGGAATAGAAGCCGACCCCGAATTGGCCGATAATGTTATGGCCGTCTTTCGCCTCGTTCTCCATCTTGAAGGCGAGCGAACCGCTCTTGGCGATGACGCCGAGATTGTTCTCCAGCTCCTCCTTCGTCATCCCGATCCCCGTATCGGAGATAGTCAGCGTGCGATTTGCCTTGTCGGCTTTTATTTTAATGTAGTAGTCATCCTTGTTGAATGTCAGATTGTCGTCGGTCAATGCCTTGTAATAAATTTTGTCGATCGCGTCGCTTGCATTGGAAATAAGCTCCCGCAGGAAAATTTCCCGCTGCGTGTAAATCGAATTGATCATCATTTCCAGCAATCGCTTCGATTCCGCCTTAAACTGCTTTTTGGCCATTACTTCGCGTTCTCCTTTCGCCGGTCGAATTCATTGTATCTTTATGTTTATCGTTTGGTGTCCGTCTGTTAGCACTCCATCCGCAGGAGTGCTAATACCTATTTTATATGTCTCATTATTGATGTCAATATTTGCGGCGTTTAAGGTTCGTTCTCGGTTATCCGTTAAAGGAGCTTCCATTATTTATAAAAAGGGACGGGCGCCGTTTTTGCTATGATAGATTGATAGATTAATAGAACAAAAGACGGAGGCCGAATAGTGAACACGAGATCATACATATTTATTTTCGCTTTGATTGCGGCTTGTCTGTTCGCGAATGCCGGCTTCGCGGCGCCGGCGGCAGGCAAGCCGCCGTTCGACGATATGGCCGGCAGCTATGCCGAGGACGCCATTGCCGCCCTTTATGCCAAACGGATCGTCGGCGGCGTCGGCGATCGCCGGTTCGCGCCGGAACGGGCGGTAACCCGCGCCGAATTCGCCGCAATGATGCTGCGCGCGCTGCATCTGGACCCGGTCGGCAATGCGATTCCCGCCTTCTCCGACGTACGGCGCGGCGCCTGGTATTACGGCGACGTTCATGGCGCCGTCAACCTGGGGATCGTCGGCGGAACGGGACCGCGCACCTTCGAGCCGGGCCGGCCGGTCACACGGCAGGAAGCCGCGGTCATCGCCGCAAGGGCGCTCCGGCTGCACGGGGAAGCCTCCGGCCGGACCGGCTTGTCTTACGCCGATGCGGAGCGGATCGCTTCCTGGGCCGCGTCTTCCGTCGCGGCGACGGCCGAAGCCGGCCTCATGCAAGGGTACGCCGGGAAGTTCCGGCCGCTCCGCACGATCAGCCGGGCGGAAGCCGCCGTGCTCCTGTACCGGATCGTCGAAATGCCGGGCTGGAAAGCGCAATTCGCCGCCGAACCGGATGCGGGCGTCCAGCTCGGATGGCTGTATGAGGATGCCGATCGGCAATTTCGCAACATGACGATAAATGCTGTCGTCAATACGATATCGCCCAGATGGTTTTTTATAACGGCAACGGGCGGAACGACCGGTCAGGCGGATCCCGCCCTGATCGCCCTGGCGCATGAACGGGGCAAGCGGGTTTGGCCGCTTGTCGGCAACCGTTTCGATCGGGAAATGACGCATCTCGTGCTGACCGATCCGAAGCGGAGCGAGACGCTCGTCCGCAGGTTTGCCGACATCGTGCAAACTTACCGGCTGGACGGATTGAATCTCGATTTCGAGAATATCGATCCGGCCGACCGGGACGCCTTCTCATCTTTCGTCCGCGAAACGGCCCGGGTGCTGCACGCCCATGGAGCCGAGCTGTCCGTATGCGTTCCTCCCGATTTGGAAACGGACTGGAGCGAGCCGTTCGATTATGCCGCATTGGCTGATGCAGCCGATTATATCGTCTTGATGGGGTATGAGGAGCACTGGAACGGCAGTCCGGAGCCCGGCTCCGTCTCTTCGCTGCCGTGGGTGGAGCGGCATGTCCGGAAGTTGGTCCGGCAAATCCCCGCCGGGCAGGTCATTTTGGGATTGCCGTTCTATACGAGGGATTGGTCGCGGCAGAACGGCCGGACGGTATCCGAGGACTTGACGCTGGCGGAACAGAACCGGCGGCTCGCTGAAGTGAAGCCGGCGGTGCGGTGGGATGAGACATTGGGACAATATACGGCCGTTTACAATCGCGGGGGAACGAAACATTCGATCTGGGCGGAGGACAGCCGTTCGCTGTCGCTGAAATATATGGCGGGCGCAAGCTTCGCCATCGGCGGCAACGCCTATTGGCATATCGGCGGCGAAAGTCCGGACGTATGGGCCAGCCTCGGCAACGCGATCCGGTACGGCGGGTACGATTTTACCCGCCGGACAGTCGCGCTGCGCTGAGGAAAACCGGCCCGGCGTCAAATTAAAGCGCCCACGTTCAGGGCGGTGACATATTGGGCGGTAATGAGCTGCGGACGCGTAATCGCCGAACCGGATTTACAAGGCCCTTGGCGACGGCCACTTCAGTTCTACGCCGGCCGCTGCGAGCATCGCCTGGTAGTCGCCGAGTGAGACGCCGTCCGCCCGCACTGCGCGCGGCCGCATGCCACGGTCGATGCAGAAGGCGGCGAGATAGCCCGCGGCTTCCCCAATGTTCCATTCCACCGGATGGAGCCGGTAGCAGCCGTTCGTAATATGGGTGGTGCCGATATTTTTGCAAGCGGCCAGCAGATTGTTCATCCGGACCGGAATCAAGCTGCCGAGCGGAATTTGGAACGGAAGGCTGGAGATGTCGATGTAGGTTCGAAGCGCCGTGCTCGGATGCAGATCGATCCGGTATGCGCCGATTCCGACGGAATCGAAATAGTCAGCCGCCAGACCGTCCTTGCGGCATTCCGGGCTCAAATCCTGCTCCACGACCGTCGTCTCCGCCTTGATCCGCCTCGATTCGCGAATATAGGGGCTCTTCGCCAGACCTTCCTGCGTGCCCGCGATATCGCCGCGCAGCCGCAGCCCCGGATATCCGGCTTTGCCATCCGGACGCGGCGCTTCCGTCTGCATCCAGTACAGCAGCGACAAGCTCAATTGTCTGGCGTTCTCCAGATGCTTCCGCCGTTCTTCCTCATCCACATCGATAATCGGTCCGAGCCAGTAGTCGTTCTGCGGCCAATTGACGACGGTCACATCGCTTTCAAACGCACCCGGCGCAAACTGCGAACGGTCGATAATACGGCGGTACGTCCATAGCGAAAACGACTTGCCGTCCGGAAAGAAGCTGTAACGAATCGGCTCGAGCGTATGCGGGACAAGCCCCGTCCAGCTGAGCTGGCGATCCGGCCAGAAGCTTGCGCTGTACTGCTTCCAAAATTCGTACTGCTCCGGCTTCCGGATCGTATAATCTTCACCCTCGATATAGTCGACGGCGAAGCACCAGGTGATCGCCTGCATGTCCGCCGGATCGGCCGCGCCGTCAAGAGCGTGCGGCTCCCCGGTCTCCGCGGCCGATTCGGCGCCCGTTACATATTCGGTACCCGATAGCGGGAGCAGGTCTCCCTCGTCCGTCGCATCCAGAAAATAGGCGCCGGTCAGCACCGCGGTATCGCCCGTCAAACTGCTGCGGACATGCACGGCGCGAATCTCGTCGCCCGCCGTCTCTACCCGCACCGCCTTGTGCTGCTCCATGATCGTCAGGCTTCCGCGGTGAATGTAGGGCGCCAGCATATCGCGCAGCACGGCCAGCGCCGCCCGCGGTTCATGCGCGATACGGCTTACGCTGGCGTTGCCGGGATTGAAATGCGGGTTCGCCCGGGCGGCAGGCAGCACCGCAAAATGGCGCTTGTAATAATCCCGCACCCCGTTCCGGAACGCCCGGTAACTCGCCGTACATCCGAAGCTTTCGATCCACGGATGCTCATCCGGCGGCACCATCTGGCTTGTCAACTGACCGCCGATCCAATCCGTCTCTTCCGTCATAATGACGCGTTTGCCCGCCCGCGACGCCGCCAGCGCCGCGGCGCATCCGCCGGTGCTTCCGCCAATGATCACAATATCGGCATGCAAATGCCGCTCCATCCCGTTTCCCTCCCCTATTTATTCGAAAACGCTTTCGTCCGGCAGGCCAAGCAGTATACCGGATACGGACATCGCCTGGAACGCATCCTGCCGCAGCCGCAGCATATCGTGAAACGAAAAGCGCGGATACCGGACAGCCGCTCAGGCCAGAAGATGGAGCCGTAACAGATCGACTTCCCCGGTCAGCGCTTCTCCGGAGCGATACCGTTCCAGCTCGTCTGCGATGAAATCTCCGATTGCAAGCAAGCCGTTGTTGACGGCGCCAGCAATGTGACCGGTCAAGATGACGCGGGGATGCGTACGGAGCCAATGCCCGGACGGAGGCGGCTCCGGATCGGTCACATCGAGGATGACCCTCAGGCTGCCGCGCTCCAGCCGCCGCCGCAGCGCTTGCTCGTCGACGAGAGAGCCGCGCGCCAGATTGATCAGAATCGCGTCATCTTTCATCGCGCTCAGCGTCCGCTCGTTGATCATATGATAGGTAGCCGGAATTTCCGGCGCGAGCACCGTGACGACATCGGAAGCGGCCACCAGCTCTTCGAGGGAAACCGACCTCGCGCCCAGCCGTACCGCCTGTTCCGCGCTGACCGTCGGATCGTACAGCAAAACGTCGACGCGAAAATGGCGCAGCAGCTCGAGGTAGCGTCTGCCGGCCTGCCCCGCCCCGATGCAGCCGATCGTCACGCCGAACAGCTCGCGAATCCGGCTGCGCGTCTCGTCCGCCCGGTTGTTCCACCAGTCCCCGTCACGGGTGCGGTCCGCAATATCCCATATATTTTTAAGCGATACGATCGTGAGCCCGAGCGCCGTCTCCGCCACCCCGCGGCTCAGCACCGAGGCGGCGGAGACGACGCGGATGCCCCTTGCCTGCAGCGCTTCCGATACGACCGGTTTCACCGAACCCGCCGCATGCAGCACGATTTTCAAGTCCGGCGCCTCATCGAGCAGCTCTTCGTTCAATTGCGGACTCATCCAGGAGGTGACGGCCGCTTCGGCCCCCCGGATCAGGGCGGCACTGCCCTCCGGCGAAAGCGGCTCCGCCGGCACCGCCAGCTCGTTCGCGAGCCGCGACATCCGTTCCAGCGCCGCAGCTGCGAACACCCGGCTCCTGACAGCCGGATTCAGCAGCATTGCAATTTTATTCATATTCGCCGTTTCTCCCATATAAACTCTGATATTCTGTCGGGGTGAAGCCTGTCATTTTCTTGAAAGCTTTGCTGAACGAATGGACCGACTGATAGTGCAGATGCTCCGATATTTGCGTAATGCTGCTCCGGCCGGACTGCAGGCTGTTCATCGCCTTCATCATGCGCCGCTTGGCCCAATATTCCTGCAATGAAATGTCCATTTCCTCCCGGAAGGCGTGCGACATATAGGAGTAGCTGTAGCCCAGCTTGTCGGCCAACTGGCCGAGCTCCGAAATTTCCGCCGCATGGCGGTCCAAATACTGAACAATCTGATAGACAAGCTCCTTCTTGCCGTAAGCTTTCTTCCTTTCGCCCGCCGCCGCCCGGCTGCCCGGGAGTTGCCGTTCGAGCATGATGAGCAGCCGATTGAGCAGGCTGTCCAGCATGAGCGGCAGATGCGGCGGTTCCGTCCGCAGCTCGTGCATAATCTCGAACAGCAGCTCGTCAAGGCCCGCGACATCCCGGACCGCGCGGCCGTCCCTCGCTTGCGCAAGCGCATCCAGCAGCTGCCTGCCTCTGGCCGTCGGCTGCAGCTCCAGGGATACGAACCGCATCGGACTTCTGGACCCTTTGGCCGCGGCGATCCGGTAGCTGCTGCCCGGATTGAGCCATATATAATGGCGCTCCGGCAGCGGCAGCTCATGTCCGTCGATCGCGATCGCGCCATGCCCGGACAGCATGTAGACGAGCAGGCTGCCGTGGTCGGCAAGGCGCCCGTCCGCCTCGTAACAGCAGCGATCCTGAACCTGATGCAGCAGAAGATGGGTCAGCGTATAAGCGCGATCCACATAACAGTGGTTAAACCCCGCCTTCCCGGTTCGGATGGCGGAAGCGCCGCCGTTCAGCATGAAGCAGCCCCCTTCCAAGCGACGACTGTACTGGCTGTATACCCTTACGCCTTATTCTGCATCAATCCGGGCGGCTCCGTTATCCGCTGATCTTACGAAAACAAGGAATATCTTTAGTTGTTTTGCCGTTTGCGGTATTCGGTCGGCGGCGTGCCGTAAAATTGCGTGAACTGCCTGGTGAAATGATGGATAGACGAATAGCCGAGATCGCTGGCGATGTCCGTAATCGAACGGCCGCTTTCGGTAAGCGATACGGCCGCCCGCTTCATGACGGCTCGGGTCACATACGCTTTGGGCGGCATCCCGGTCGCCTGTTTGAACAATTGATGAAACTGGGACTTCCGGAGACCGGTCATGTCCAGCCACTGATCCTCCCGGGCCCGCGCGTCCGCCTCGCGGTCGATCCGCTCGATTACGGCCTGTACGCGTCTGTCCGCGTAGGACGGCTGTCTCGCCAGCTGAACCAGCTCCAATACGAAAGCCTTCAGCAGACTGGCCGCGATCTCCTCCGAAGCGGCCGCTTCGCTCTGATGATGTCTGACGATTGCGGCGAAAATCGTCATCAGCGCTTCCCGATGCTGCAGCGATTGCACAAGCGGGAGACGATCCGGCTCGGCATCGGGGCGCATGCTCGTCAAGTAGGCGGGGTGAAAGTCGGCATCGTTCCAGACGAGATGGACGTCTGTCCGCAAAGGCTTATCCGCCCAAAGCTCGCAATAGACGTTATAAGTGGCCAGCGGCTTGACGGGATCGGAATAGAACGAATGCCGGAGCGAAGGCGGGAAGAAGATCAGATCCCCCTTCTTGACGGTTCGCGATTCGCCGGGAACCGAGATGCGTCCTCTTCCTTCCCGTACCAGGTGAAAGGCGTAGCAATATCCGATCCTGCTCGATTCGCTCGCGTTTCGTTCGATCGGAAACCGGTAATAATGCGCTACCCGCACGAACGGCCGAATGGACAACTCTCCGTTCATATGCCCTCTCCTTTCCGTATGCCATTTCACCGGAAAAAAAGATAAATCGCCGGACTTTCGTCGAAATACCGTTCCTCCCATTCATGTTACCATAAATTGCAAATGAAGAAGGAGGCTGGCGACAAAATGAGAAGCGGAAGTTTGACAAAGGAGCAAATCGATTTTTACAACGAGGAAGGGTACGTCGTGCTGCCTCGGCTGCTGACCGACGAAGATATGGCGCCGGCGATTGAAGCGATGAACCGGAAGGTGTCGATGATTGCCGAAGAACTGAAACGGGCGAATCTCATTACGGATACCCTTGAGCATCGCCCGTTCAAATACCGTCTCGCCGAGCTGTTCGCCGGTTTATCGTCCGATGAGTTTCTGAAATACGGGAGAAGCTGGAGAGACCGTCTGCCGGGCTATTTTCACCTCATGAGCAATCCGAAAATACTGGACGCCGTGGAATCGCTGATCGGCGGCGAAATATTCGCGAATCCGGTATATAATACCCGTCCAAAAATTCCGAAGGTGGCTGCCGGCGCCGTACCTTGGCATCAGGATAAATCGTACTGGCCGGACGCCAATTCCAACCCGGTCATTACGGTATGGATTCCGCTTGTAGATGCTACCGAGACGAACGGCTGCTTGCACATCAAGCCGGGAACCCATCGCAAACGTCTGCTGAAATGGCATCATGAGACCGAATCCGGCACAGGTTACACGGCGCTCACGAAGCGCCAGCTCGGGAACTCGCCGACCGTCGCCCTTCCGGTTCCGGCGGGCAGCGCCATTCTGTTCAACGACCGTTGTCTTCATATGTCGACGCCCAACTATTCGGACGAAGTGCGCTGGAGCGTCGACCTGCGCTACCAGCCGACCGACCAGGACCCGATGACATCGCATGGCGTCGGCTTTCTCGCGCGCAGCTACAAGCATCCGGAACGGGTGGCCACGCTGGAAGACTGGTTGGCCGGGCGGCCGGAGCACGAACCGGTCATCCAGGGGAGCCATTGATCATTCATTCCCGCCTCGATACGCGATCGGCGGGGCTGCATAAACAAAGCTGCAATAGTGCAACTTTTTCGGACGGAAAATGGCCAGAACGCTAAAATTCCTGCGATAATACAGTTTTTTGATCGGTTCAAGCCAGACAAGTGGAAATTGCCAATAAATACTGTATTTTTGCAGAATTTTGTACCGCAGTCATCTATTCGG
>NZ_BOVJ01000024.1 GCF_018403665.1 Paenibacillus cisolokensis | reverse complement strand
ACAAACTATTGTACATCATCAAAATTCCTGCGATTATACAGTTTTTTTGGTCTATTTAATCCAGATAAGCGAAAAATTCCAAAAATTACTGTATTTTCGCAGGAATTTGCTCCTTAGCCATCTATTCGGGCCAAAGTTCCTGTATTTTTGCAGCTTTTTCGCAAAAGCAATCTGCCGGAAGACTTGGGGGTTAAAGGCGGGTTGAGCGGCGGACCGGAGACGGATAGACAAAAGATGGGGCGCACTGGCGGACCGGAGACGGATAGACAAAAGACGGAGCGCACTGGCAGAACGGAGACGGATAGCGAAAGACGGGGCGCACTGGCGGACCGGAGACGGATAGACAAAAGATGGGGCACCGGCGGACGGGCGACGAATTGACGGAAGGCGCGGACGGTTAAACAGAGGCAAAGAGGAAGTGAGTTTTATACTTACTCAAAGAAACCCGGCACAGCGGCAGCCGGGTTTCAAGCGTTTCAGACGTTTCTTCGGATTTCAGGCGTTTCGGCGTTTCTTATGAAGGGTTGTATTTTGTGAAGAGTTGTATTTCGAAAATGATTCGCTCCGGCCTTTCTTCACCCACTCCGCTATTTGTATCGTGCGGCGGGCCTGATGCTTCGCGGCATCCAGCACTTTCCCGGCGAACGTGCCGTCATTGTTGACCGTCGCGCTCGTTCCGTACGGATTGTCCCCTGCAGCGTAAATGGCATTGTCCGGATAACCCGGACGCTCACAATCGTTCAGCGCGCGCATCGGCCTCTTCCGCCCGGCGCCGCGCTTCCAGATCGTCGGTATCCGCCCGTTCCTCCGCGAATTCGACATCTTCGTACTTCCCGACCGGCAGCCGCTCGGACGCTGCGCGCTCCCGCTTGTTCGGCCGTTTGCCGCCGCTTGCTTTTCCGTCAGCCATCTGCAAACCCTCCCTTCCTGACGACCATTAAGCCCAATCAGGCTTAGGATGAACTTGACCGCTCATCCTTATTCAACCGGCTCGCATGCGGCGGTTTCCGACGATCCGCGGCCGGAAACGCAAAACAGGGCTGCCTTGCAAGCGGATCGATTCCGCTTGCAAGGCAGCCCTTCCGTTCGAAGACGGTTCAGTCGCCTCGAAACGCTCTTCTCATTTTATCGAGCAGCGTCTCATGCTGCTCGTTCGTTTTTCGCCGGCCAGCCCGGCAAACTGCCGAAGCAGCTCCTTCTGCTCTTCGGTCAAGGACGTCGGCGTCACCACCGTCACCTTGACGTGCTGATCGCCCTGACCGTATCCGCGCAGCCGGGGGACGCCCTTGCCCTTCAGCCGGAAGTAGGTGCCCGTCTGCGTACCGGCCGGAATTTTCAGCTTCACCTTCCCCGTCAGCGTCGGAATTTCGATCTCGTCGCCGAGCGCGGCCTGCGTGAATGTCAGCGGCACTTCGCAATAGATATCGTCGCCTTCGCGCTCGAAGAACTCGTGAGGCTTCACCCGGATGACGATATACAGATCGCCGGCCGGGCCGCCGCGCAGACCGCCTTCCCCTTCGCCGCTAAGCCGAATTTGAGCTCCGTCGTCGACGCCTGCCGGAATGCGCACATGAATCCGGCGCTGCTTCTTCACCCTGCCTGAGCCGTGACAGGTTCCGCAGCGCTCCTTGATGACCCGCCCGGTGCCGCCGCAGTTCGAACAGGAACGGCGGTTCACCATGCGGCCGAACGGCGTATTTTGCACCACTTCCTGCTGTCCGGTGCCGCGGCATACCGAGCACGTTTCCGGTCTCGTGCCCGGCTTGGCTCCGGAACCGTGACACGTATCGCAAGATTCGGTCCGCGGAATCGTGATTTCGGCCTCTTTGCCGAACACCGCTTCTTTGAATTCAATGGTCATCGTATATTGAAGGTCGTTGCCGCGCTGCGGGGCATTCGGATCGCGCCTTCCCCCGCCGCCGAAAAACATGTCGAAAATATCGCCGAAACCGCCGAAATCCGCGCCGGAGAAGCCGCCTCCGCCGCCGAATCCCTGATTCGGATCGATATGTCCGTACCTGTCGTACGTCGCGCGTTTCTGATCGTCGGAGAGTACGTCGTACGCTTCCTTGATTTCCTTGAACTTCGCCTCGGCATCCGGCGCCTTGTTCACGTCCGGATGGTATTGGCGGGCCAGCTTCCGGTACGCTTTCTTGATCTCGTCGGCGCTCGCGTCCTTGCTGACGCCAAGCACCTCGTAATAATCCCGCTTATCTGCCAACCTTCTCTCACCCCCACTGCTAATGCCGTTCATGCGCCGCAAGCGCGACAGAGGTCAAAGCCAGGCCACGCCTGTCTTTGACCTCCCGCCCGATCAGTCTTATTTCTTGTCGTCGACTACTTCGTAGTCGGCGTCAACTACGTTGTCTTTGCCTTTGGCAGATCCTTCCTGCCCGTCCTGAGCGCCTGCGCCGCCGTTAGCCTGAGCCTGCTGCGCTGCCTGCTCATACAGCTTGACGGACAACTGCTGAACGACATCGGTCAGCTCTTCGCTGGCTTTTTTGATTTCGTCCAGATTGTCGGTTTCGAGCGCTTTTTTCAATTTCTCTTTCGCGTCTTCGGCCTTTTGCTTCTCGGCGGCGTCGACTTTGTCGCCAAGGTCCTTCAGCGTCTTGTCGACCGTATACACGAGCTGGTCGCCGTTGTTTTTGGCTTCTACCAGTTCACGGCGCTTCTTGTCTTCTTCGGCGTGAAGCTCCGCATCTTTCATCATTCTTTCGATTTCCTCTTCGGTCAGGCCGCTGGAGGACGTAATCGTAATTTTCTGGCTCTTGCCGGTTCCTTTATCGAGCGCCGACACGTTGACGATACCGTTGGCGTCGATATCGAATGTAACCTCGATTTGCGGAACGCCGCGCGGAGCCGGCGGAATATCGCCAAGAATGAACCGTCCGAGCGTTTTATTGTCGCGCGCCATCGAACGTTCGCCCTGCAGGACGTGAATTTCGACGCTCGTCTGATTGTCGGCGTACGTCGAGAAAATTTGCGATTTGCTCGTCGGAATCGTCGTGTTCCGTTCGATCATCTTCGTAAATACGCCCCCGGCCGTCTCGATGCCGAGCGACAGCGGCGTTACGTCAAGCAATACGACGTCTTTGACGTCGCCGGTCAGCACGCCCGCTTGCACGGCAGCGCCAAGCGCCACGACCTCGTCCGGGTTGACGCCCTTGTGCGGCTCCTTGCCGATCAGCTTCTTGATCGCTTCCTGAACCGCCGGGATGCGCGTCGAACCGCCGACGAGGACAACTTTGTCAATGTCGCTGGGCGACAAGCCCGCATCGCTGAGCGCCTGACGAGTCGGTCCGAGCGTACGTTCCACCAGATGGGCGGACAGCTCCTCGAATTTCGCGCGGCTCAGGTTCATTTCCAGGTGCTGCGGCACACCGTCCACCATCGTAATGAACGGCAGCGAAATCGTCGTCGTCAGCACGCCGGACAGTTCTTTTTTCGCTTTCTCCGCGGCATCCTTCAGACGCTGTACGGCAGCCTTGTCCTTGGACAGGTCGACGCCGTGCTCCTTCTTGAACTCGCTCACGAGGTAATCGATGATGACCTGGTCGAAGTCATCCCCGCCGAGATGGTTGTCGCCGCTCGTTGCCTTCACTTCGAAAAAGCCGTCGCCGAGCTCGAGAATCGAAACGTCGAACGTGCCGCCGCCAAGGTCGTAGACGAGAATCGTCTGATCCTCGGCTTTGTCCAGACCGTAAGCGAGCGCCGCCGCCGTCGGTTCGTTGACGATACGCAGCACTTCAAGACCGGCGATTTTGCCGGCATCTTTCGTTGCCTGACGCTGGCTGTCGTTGAAATAGGCCGGAACCGTAATGACCGCCTGGGTTACGGGCTGTCCCAGGTACGCTTCCGCATCGGATTTCAACTTCTGCAAAATAATCGCCGAAATTTCCTGCGGCGTATATTCTTTGCCGTCGATCGATACTTTATGGTTCGTCCCCATGTGGCGCTTGATGGAAATGATGGTGCGGTCCGGATTCGTAATCGCCTGACGCTTGGCAGTTTCGCCTACGATCCGCTCTCCGTCCTTCTTGAAGCCGACGACCGACGGCGTCGTCCGTCCCCCCTCCGGGTTCGGAATGACGACCGCTTCGCCGCCTTCCATGACCGCCACGCAGGAGTTGGTCGTGCCAAGGTCGATGCCAATCACTTTGCCCATTCCTGTATTCCTCCTTTGAACATGAAAGCCGCAGCGCAAGGTGCGGCAAATTCTCTATCAGCTGCTCACCTTGACCATCGAAGGCCGCAGCACTTTGTCTTTCAGCATGTATCCTTTTTGCAGTTCTTCCACTATAATGCCTTCCTCATGCTCCTCCGATTCCACCTGCATAACCGCCTGATGAAATTCGGGGTTGAACGGTTCGCCGACAGCCGGGATCGGCTTCAGCCCCTGCTCGGCCAGCACCTTGTCCAACTGCCGGAAAATCATGTCGACACCTTTGGCGAGCGAATCGAAATCGCTGTTTTCCTTGGCGGCCGTAATCGCCCGTTCGAAATTGTCCACGACAGGAAGAAGCTCTCCCACCAGCTTCATCGTCGCGTATTGGGCCAACTCTTCCTTCTCCTTCATCGTCCGGCGGCGGAAATTGTCAAAATCCGCCTGCGCCCGCAGCAAACGCTGACGGGAGTCTTCCAGCTGCTTCTCCAGTTCGGCCAGACGGGGATCTTCATCCTCCGCCGCCCGGTCCGCATCGGCTTCGCCGTCACCGCCGGCATTCGCTGCTTCGCTCTCACCGCCGGCATTCGCCGCCTCGGATGCAGCTTCCGCGCGTTCTTCCGCAGCTTCTTCCGCCTGTTCCGGTGAATGCTCGTTGTTCATATCTGCTTGCTGTTCCTCGGTTATATTTTCTTTCGTATTCACGAATGCTTCACCTCCTTGCCATTATCCGGCGCTTCGCGGAAGACCGTTATTTGTACCATCTTGCCATCAATACGGCCAAGTCTTTGGACAGCACATCCAGCAGGCTGATCACCTTGCCGTATTCCATGCGCGTCGGTCCCAAAATGCCGATCGTGCCGAGCGATTGCCCGTCGATGGAGAACGTCGCCGTAATGAGGCTGCAGTTGTTGATCGCCTCGTGCTCGTTCTCCGTCCCGATCCGCACTTGAATGCCTGCGGGAAGATCGGCGAACAGCTTCATGATGGTCGGCGTTTCTTCCAGCAGGTCGAGCAGCGTCTTCACTTTGTCCACATCTTTAAATTCCGGCTGCGTCAAAATATTCGTCGTACCGCTCAGGAAGACCCGATTGCCCTCGCCCTCCTTGAGCACCCCCGTCAGCACGTCGATCATCCGCTCGCAGTGAGCGGCATAACGGCTCAACTCTTCACCGACCTCCGAGAACAGCTTCGAGCGCAGCTGCACGAGAGGAACTCCCGCCAGCTTGGCGTTCAGGATGTTGACGATTCTCTCCATATCCGACATGCTCATATCGGACGGAATCGAAACCGTCGTGTTCTCGACATGGCCGGTGCTGGTCACGATGATCGCCACAGCCGTATCCTCGTTGAGCGGCACCAGCTGAAAATGCTTCAACGTCGTGTTGAACGTTTCCGGGCCGAGAAAAATCGAGGTGTAGTTCGTCAAATTGGACAGAATCATGGCCGCATGCTGGGTGACCTGCTCCATCCCTCTCATCTTCTCCGCAATGTATGAGCGGAGCAGCTTCAATTCGTGTTCGTTCACGTCGCCAAGCTTCACGAGGTGATCGACATAGTAGCGATAGCCTTTAATGGAAGGTACTCGTCCCGCTGACGTATGCGGCTGCTCCAAAAAGCCGAGTTCCTCCAGATCGGCCATTTCATTGCGAATCGTTGCCGCGCTGTAACCGACATCGCCGCGCTTCGAAATGCTCCGCGAACCGACCGGCTCGGCGGAGCGGATGTAATCGTCCACGATAGCATTCAAAATCATGCGCTGCCGTTCCGTCAGCATCCGTATCCCTCCTGTGCCCGACAGTCGTCACATTCGTAGGCGACCGATTTCCTGAATCGTCGTTAGCACTCTTGGTTGGTGAGTGCTAATCATTACTACAAAAATACCAAACTGACTTGCCGATTGTCAAGTCAGTTCAGCGTTTTAGAACGGCGATTTCGTCGCAGCAATGCTGTTTCGGGCAGTTGACGCAATCGGTCCATACTTTTCCGGAAAATTTCCTTGTCGACGACCTGGAAGCCGTTTCGCTCAAAAAATCGCACTTCGTACGTGAGCGCCATCACTTTGCCGATGTTCTGTTCTTTCGCTTGCTCGATCAGGCGGTCTACCAGCTTGCTGCCGATTCCTTGTCCCTTGTATCCTTCCGATATGCCGAGCGAGCGAATTTCGACAAGATCGTCTCCGAGCTTGCACAGCGACCCGCAGCCGACGACCTCGCCGTCGATCTCCGCCACGACGAACGTGCCGATCTGCCGCTGCAGCGTTTCTTTCGATCGCGGCAGCATAATTCCTTTCTCCGCATAACCTTTGATTAATTCATATAACGTGTCGACATCTTCCGCTGTCGCCTTCCGGCACACCGCCTGCGCCTGCATTCCGATCGTCTCCTTCATCCGGTGTCTGCTTTGTGAATATGAATAAATATACACTACACCGAATGAATCCTCAAGAGTAAAATGTCCGGCGCTAGTCGAGAAATGCGCCGAACACCTCGTTGCCGAACAGTACGCCGCGGTCGGTCAACCGGAACCCGCCGTCTTCCGTCCTCTCGATCAGCCCGTCTTGCAGCAGCTTTTCGATTGTCGTCCCGAATGTTTCCTCGATCGTCTTGCCCGGGAACTGGGCGGCAAAATCGGCGGAACGAACGCCGGACAGCATGCGCAGACCGACCATCATAAAATCTTCCATCGCCTCGTCCTCCGGCACCGTATGCGTTTCAAGCAGCGGCAGCCCGGACTTTGTCGCCTCGATGTAGGGGGTGATGCCCTTCAGGTTGACGTGACGCACGCCATTAGCATAACCGTGCGCGCCCGCCCCGAGCCCGTAGTACGGTTCGTTGCGCCAATACGTTATATTGTGGCGGCATTCCTTGCCGGGCAAGGCGAAATTGCTGATCTCGTAGTGGCCGTAGCCGGCCGCCTTCAGCCGGTCGATCAGGAGCAAATACATCGCCAGCTCCTCGTCCTCGGTCGGCAGCGGCAGCTCGTTGCGCTCGTACAGCTTGTGGAACAGCGTATTTTCCTCCACCTTCAGGCTGTAGAGCGAGTAATGAGGAAGGCGAAGCGCAAGCGCCCGCTCGACGCTGTCCTCGAGCAGCCCGACCGTCTGCCCCGGCAGCCCGAACATCAGGTCGATCGACAGGTTCGCAAAGCCCGTTTCCCGCGCCAGCTCGATGCTCCGGTATACGTCCTCCACGTTATGGATGCGGCCGATCCGCTCAAGCAAGCCGTTGTCGAACGACTGGACCCCGAAGCTGATCCGGTTGACGCCGCCGGCCCTCATCGCCTCCAGCTTGTCCTTGTCGGTCGTTCCCGGATTCGCCTCCATTGAAAATTCCGCATCCCGGGCAAGCGGAAAGTGGCGGCGGACGGAGGCAAGGAACCGTTCCATCTGTGCGGGCGCAAGCACGGTCGGCGTTCCGCCGCCGACGAAAACGGTGTCGATCGTTTCGGGCGGAATCCGTCTGACCGTTTCCGCCATTTCCCGCTCCAGGGCGTCCAGATAATCGTCAACCGGCTGGCCGTTCAGCACATAGGACGTAAAATCGCAGTAGTGGCACTTGTTCGTGCAGAACGGAATGTGAATGTACAGCGCACGGGGAGATGAGTACCGCATCGGTCAATCCTCGTCGATCTTCAGCACCGCCATGAACGCTTCCTGCGGCACTTCCACGCTTCCGACCTGTTTCATCCGCTTCTTGCCTTCCTTCTGCTTCTCCAGCAGCTTCCGCTTCCGGCTGATGTCGCCGCCGTAGCATTTGGCGAGCACGTTTTTGCGCATCGCCTTGACGGTTTCGCGCGCGATAACCTTCGAGCCGATCGACGCCTGCACCGGCACCTCGAACATTTGGCGCGGGATGAGCTCCTTCAGCTTCTCGCATACCGCCCTTCCGCGCTGATAGGCGCGGTCGCGGTGAACGATGACGGAAAGCGCATCGACCTGCTCGCCGTTCAGCAAAATGTCCATTTTCACCAGATTGGACTTGCGGTAACCCGACATCTCGTAGTCGAACGAAGCGTAGCCTTTCGTGCTCGACTTCAGCTGGTCGAAGAAATCGTAGACGATTTCCGACAGCGGCAGTTCGTACGTAATCGTCACCCGGTTCGTGTCCAGATACTCCATGTTGACAAACTCTCCGCGCCGGCTCTGGCACAGTTCCATAATGGCTCCGACGTAGTCGTTCGGCACGATGATCGACGCCTTGACGTACGGCTCCTCGACATGATCGATTTTGCCCGTCTCCGGATAGTTCGACGGATTGTCGATCTCGATGACATCTCCGTTCGTCAGCTGCACCTTGTAGATGACGCTCGGCGCCGTCGTAATGAGCGGAATGTTGAACTCGCGCTCGATCCGTTCCTGAATGATCTCCATATGGAGAAGACCGAGAAATCCGCAGCGGAACCCGAAGCCGAGCGCCGTCGACGTCTCCGGCTCGAAGCGGAGGGAGGCGTCGTTCAGCTCCAGCTTCTCGAGCGCCTCGCGCAATCCGTTGTAATCCTTCGATTCGATCGGATACAGGCCGCAGAATACCATCGGATTGCTGCGGCGGTAGCCGGGCAGCGGCTCCGGCGCCGGCCGCTTCGCGTCGGTGACCGTATCCCCGACCCGCGTATCCTTCACATTTTTGATGCCGGCTACGATAAAGCCGACATCGCCGACCGACAGCTCGTCGACGATCGTCATGCGGGGCTTGAACGTCCCGACCTCGATCACTTCGAATTCGGCGCCCGTCGCCATGAAGCGGATCCGCTTGCCCGACCGGATGCTGCCGTCGACGACGCGCACATAGACGATGACGCCCTTGTACGGATCGTAATGGGAATCGAAAATAAGCGCCTTGAGCGGCGCATCGGGATCGCCGCTCGGCGCGGGCACCTTGGCCACGACCTGCTCCAAAATTTCCTTGATGCCGATGCCGGCTTTGGCCGATGCCAGCACCGCCTCGCTCGCGTCGAGGCCGATAACGTCCTCGATCTCCTGCTTGACCCGCTCCGGCTCCGCGCTTGGCAGATCGATCTTGTTGATCACAGGCAAAATTTCCAGATTGTTGTCGAGCGCCAGATAGACGTTCGCCAGCGTCTGGGCCTCGATGCCCTGCGCAGCATCCACAACGAGCAGCGCGCCTTCGCAGGCAGCCAAACTGCGGGATACTTCATAAGTAAAATCGACGTGTCCGGGCGTGTCGATCAAATGCAAAATATATTCCTCGCCATCGTCGGCACGGTAATTCAGACGCACCGCCTGCAGCTTGATCGTAATGCCGCGCTCCCGCTCCAGATCCATCGAATCGAGCACCTGCTCCTGCATCTCGCGTGACGTGAGCGCGCCCGTATATTCCAGGATCCGGTCCGCCAATGTCGATTTGCCGTGGTCGATATGGGCGATAATTGAAAAGTTGCGTATTTTGTTCTGCCGGTCACGAACGTCCGTCATGCCTTACCCCCACTAAATCCATAAATGCCAATCATTCCATTATTATAGCAGTTCGAGGGGGCACCAGCAATGAGAAGACCGGCGGTCGGGAACGGACCGTATCCCGGCGCATACGGCCGCCGGGACGGCATCGCGGCCGGCGGACGTCAGCGCGTAACGGAATCGAACAGCGCCACGATGAACCGGATGCCGCCGCTCGTAACCGACTGCAGAAAGCCGGCCGCGCCGTCGGCGACCCGGTTGACCGAAGGCTCGTAAGTCGTGCGGGGGATGCCGGGCAGCCGCTCTTCGCGGTAGTCCGTCCGCTCCACCGTCCCGCTCGGTTCCCCGGCAGTCTGCTCATCCGCCGCCGGCCCGGACCGCTCCGCGCCCGGACCGTTCGCCGCGTTCTCATCCGCATCCGGCCGGTCCGCCACATAGAGGGGGCTGCCGTTCTCCACCGGCCCGTAAATGCGCTCGATGCCCGTCGACGCCGCCTCGATGCCGTACAGCACCAGAAACGCGATCGCGCCGCCGATCACCGCCCATTTCCACGCTTCTTTCCGCCTCATGATCTCATCCTCCTTATCGAGCTTCGTCAAGATTCGGGCTGCGAATGAAGAGCTCCGCCTCAGTTGCGGGCAGCCGCGTCGACCTTCTCCGCATCCCAATACAGATCCGCAATCACTTGCGCCAGCGCGTCCGCCGTCCGGTACGATTCCTCAAGCGTATTGTCGACGCCGCCGATTTCGATCAGCACGCTGTTCGACGACAGCGACTGGTTGTATTCGGCGTTGCCGGATGCCGCCGTCTTGCCCCATATCCCGCGCGAAATGCCGGGATACTTCTGTTCGATCGCGTCGTGAATCCGGGCGGCAAATTTTTCGTTCTCCCGCCAGTGCGGATTCCGGTGCCCGATGATGAAATAGACCTGGGCGTAATCTTTGCCGTTAATCGTCACAGTCGTATGCTTGCGGCGGTTCGCATCGCGGTGAATATCGAAGAAAAACGTCAAATCGCTGTTGGCCGCCATCGCTTCCTTGACCGTTTTCATCGAATACTTGTACAGCAGCTCCCACCGGTAATCCGGTATCGTCGTCGGATAATCGGTATCCGAATGGAGGGCGCCGATGCCGTATTCCTCGAGCTTTTTGGCCAGCCGTTTGCCGACGAGCGTAATATTTTTCGTGCTGGAATTCGGATCTTTCGTGTTGCCGCCCAGCTCCGGATACCACGATTCCCGGTTATGGGTATGGTAGATAAAGACGACCTTGCGTCCGCCTGTCGACTGCTTATCCGGCTGTTCCGGTCCGGCCCCGTTCTTATCCGGTTCATCCGGTTCGACTTCGTCCGGCGGTTCCCCGTCCGGTCCTTCGCTTGCGTCTCCCGTATCGCCGCCGTTATGATGATCGCCGCCCGAACCTTCAATCGGCTCGTGATCCTCCGGTCCGACCGCAGCGTCGGTTCCTTTGCCGCCCCGAAGCAGAATCGAATCGTTGCCGTTCATGCCCGGCATGGCGCCGGCAAGCAAGCTTTTCGGATCGTTCGGGTTAATATCGGTCAGCATGCGGACCAGAAAAGCGCCGATTTGCTGCTTGGACAGCGATTCGTCCGAACCGCCGCCTTCGAATGCGGGCAGTTCCATTCCCAGCATATCCGCAAAAAAAGCGCTTGATACGGCCGCAGCCAATCCTTTCATCGACGATATGGGCGATGCGGACGACTGCCGGTGAACGGTGCCGGCTATGCCGATCAGCACGAAAAACAGCATCGAGCAAAGAGACAGCACCGCGAACGTTTTGCCCGTAACGAGCAACGAGCGGAGCCGCTCGCTTCCCCGGCCCACATTAAATGTAAAAAAGGTTCGTTTCATCGACTCATCCCCGCTTTCGTGTTGCCTATCTACAGGCTAGTACTACTTTATGAGAATGAGAGAATCGCTAGAACCTTTTTTCTAGTAAAAGTTTCGGAAGTAGATAGAGTCGCGACGAAGCCGCATGCGAAAAAACCGCCCGGACATCGGGCGGCAGGAAGCCGCTTCCGGCGGCGGGCGGTCAGTGGGTATAGGCGGCGACGTTATTGCTGTCGATCGCCTCGTGCAGCGACGCATTGAGTCCGCTGGCGATAATGTTGGCGATGTCTTCGATAAACTGGTCGATCTCTTTCGGCGTTACGAGCAGATCGTGCCCGAGCGGAGCGAGCACTTCCTTGACGAAACGGAGCCGTTCGTTGTCCTCCATCTGGTTCATCATGCCGAATATTTTGTCGGTGTCGCCGTTATGGGATTGAATATGCCGCTGCATCATTTCCATCGTATTGTTCACGATCGTCGAAGCGTAGACGACGGTCGGAACGCCGATCGCGATAATCGGAATGCCGAGAATTTCCTTCGTCAACCCTCGCCGTTTGTTGCCGATGCCCGATCCGGGATGGATGCCCGTGTCGGCAATCTGGATCGTCGTGTTGACGCGCTCCAGCGCCTTCGAGGCCAGCGCGTCGATCGCAATGACGACGTCGGGCTTCGTCCGCTCCACGATGCCCTGCACGATTTCGCTCGACTCGATGCCGGTCGTGCCCATGACGCCGGGCGCGACCGCGCTGACCGAACGGTAGCCGGGCGCGACCTGATCGGGCATCAGCTCGAAGTAGTGCCGCGTCACCATTACATTTTCGACGACAAGCGGTCCGAGCGCATCCGGCGTCACATTCCAGTTGCCCAAGCCGACGATCAAAATTTTGGCCGTACGTCCGACCCCGATCCGCTCCAGGAACGCTTCGAATTCCTGGGATACTTTCGTGGCGACGCGGTTCTGCAATTCCGTATCGCCGGAACGCAGGCCGGGCACTTCGATCGTGACATAGTTGCCGATCATTTTGCCGATGGCACGGGCTCCCTGCTCGTTTTCCACCTGCAATTTGGTGACGATAATGCCGTCTTCTTCGTCCGTTTGCGCCTGGACGCCGGGTATCGGCTTTCCGCCTCCGGCTTCGGCGATCTCCTTGGCTTCCAGCGCCAAATCGGTGCGGACCGAATATTGCTGCAAATCGAGTTTACTCATCAGGGTTGCGCGCTCCTTCCGGTTTTGCCATTATTGTGCTGCCGCGCGAACCGTTTTATTCGCGGCGCCGGCGCCTGGCGCAACCTTCCGCCGCCTCTTCCGCCGCCTCTTCCGGCGCCTCTTCCGGCTATTGCAATTTGCCCGTACGCATGGTAAACTGTTTCAAGTTGTGTTGGGATGGTCCCGACGTGTTTTCGGTACAGGAGGTGAATGACATGCCAAACATCAAATCCGCTATCAAACGCGTAAAAACGAACGAGAAACGCCGCGCGCTGAACGCGTCGCAAAATCCGCTCTCCGTACGGCGATTAAAGCGGCCGATCAGGCTCTCGCAAGCAACGATCCGGAAGCGGCCAAAGCGGCTCTGATCGTCGCTACGAAGAAGCTCGACAAAGCGGTAACGAAAGGGCTCGTTCACAAAAATGCCGCAGCCCGCAAAAAATCCCGTCTGGCGAAAAAGCTGAACGCTCTTACGGCTCAAGCCTAAGAGAATAATAGCGAAGCGAGCTGCGATCGGATTGCCGCCCGGCGGCGACACATACGCTAACGCAAACGGCTTCACCGTTTTGGGCGGGGAAGCTCGTTTCGGCATATGCCAAACAAACGGCTTCTGCCCTCCCGTGCAGAAGCCGTTTGTTTTTTATCGGTTATGAAAGCAGCCGGCCGACAGCAGAAACAGCTCAAGACCGAGCTCCTTGTCGATCCGTCCCGTCTTCATCCGGTAATCGAGATCGGCCAGAGCCGACAAGAGTTCGCCGAGACGTTCGGCGTTGTAGCGGCGGGCCTTGTCCGCCGCCAGCTTGACCGCATACGGATGCAGGCCGAGCTGCCCGGCCATCTGCTGCGGCGAATACGAATGCCGCTCCAGCTCCTTCACCTGCAGCATAATCCGGTATTGCCGGGCAATGAGCGCGAGCAGCTTGATCGGCTCCTCCCGCCGGCCGAGCAGCCGCCGGTAAAGCCCGAGCGCCTTGTCCGTCTCCATCCCCGCAATATGATCGATCAGCGCAAAGACGTCTTCTTCGACGGTGGAAGCTGTCAACAGCTCCACATCGCCGCGTCCGATCCGGCCCCCGCTGCCGGCATACAGGCACAGCTTGTCCACTTCGCTTGCGAGCTGCTGCATATGGTTGCCCGTGCGGGACAGCAGCAATTCGGCGGCCTCCTCCGATATTTCCCGGTTTTGCTCGGCGGCGCGGCGAACGATCCACTGCTTCAACTCATGCTCGCCAAGCTCCTCGAACGGAATGAGGACGCGGCCGCTCTTGAGCGATTTGACCAGTTTGCGCCGCTCGTCCAGCTTGTCCGCCTGCACAAGAAAGACGATTACGCTCGTTTCCGCCGGGCGCTTCAAATATTCGAGCAGCGCATCGGTCCGGTGCGTTACCTTTCCGTTTTCTTTGCCGCCTGCGGCGAACACCGTCTGGTCTTTGACGAAAATGATTTTCTCGAAACAAAAAACGGCGGCGTCTCCGCTTCGGCTACAACCTCTTCGAGCGGCGTTTCGGCGGTATCCATCTTGACGACGCCTAGCTCCCGCTCGTCCGGCTTAAGCAGCGTTTCTTCCATAAACGCCGCGAACCTCATCATCCGGTAGCGGTCCTTGCCATAAGCAACGTAGACCGGTCTGACGGCGCCGCTCCGTATTTCTTTCATCGCTTCTCTCGCTTCCATTTCGCTCTCCTCTCGACAAACCCCGCTCTCCGGGACGGCACCCGTCAAGTCAACAGAGGGATGAGAGCGTCATAAGCCCCCATCCCCCTGTCCTTGAACATCTATATAAACATTTGCAACGCGGCCCATGGTACCGTCATTGCAAATGGTCATACGACGTCAAGGCTTCGTCGCTGACTTTCATATACTGCAGTATACGCAAATCCGCCCCGAAGTGTGCGAACATCCGGTTATTCCGGCTCAACCGGCGTCTCGGTTTGCTTGACCGGATCGACGGCATAGCGCGAAGGCTCTCCCTTATCCGGCCGCACCTCGTAGTACAGCGTGGCGCTGTCTTCCGACCATTTCAGTTCCCCGACAACGCCGTCTTTGGTTTCGCTGGCGAACAGCAGCGCGCCGCCGTCGGTGGCGTAAATTTTGACCGTGTTGTCGACGACATAAGCTTTGTACGCCCCGTCGTTCGAAACGACCGCGTCGTCGTCGCTTTCCTGCGCTTCGCCGAAACTGGCAATGCCCATTTTATTTTCGTCCGTCACGATAGGAGCCTCGATGTCGGGTTCCATGGAGCCCATCTCGGGTTCCTCCGGTTTGGCGTCCGGTTCGGGCAGCACTTCGCTGGTGTTGCGGTCGGAAGGCGGCACGGCTTGGGTCTGTTTCTTTATCGTTTCGTCTTCCTGATTGCTCATATATCCCGGCGTCGTATCGGGCGCAGCTTGAGGCGCAGCTTGAGGCGCAGCTTCCGGCGCGGACTTGGTTGCGGCTTCGCCGCTGAAGGTCCGGGCCGTATTCCCGGCATCCGCGGCCAGCGGCCTGTCCGCCGATTCCGACGCGCCTGCCGATTCCGACGCGCCTGCCGATTCCGACGCGCCTGCCGATTCCGACGCGTCTGCCGATTCCGACGACGACTTGCTGGCCGAATCGTGAAGCGATGGCGGATCGTACATGACGACAAACAATGCTGCGGCGATTCCGACGGCTGCGAATCCGGACAGCATCTTGAAGGAAATCCGGTCCGTCCAGCCGCGTTTCTGGTCCGCACGGCGCGGAGCGAGCGGTTCCTGCCGCGGTTCCGGCTCGCCAGCGGCCGGCCGTTCCGACGGTTGCTGCTCCCGATCGAGCATCTCCAGCTTCGGCAGGATGGCGTCGACCAGACTGTAAGGAGGCGTAACTTTCGGCAAGCTTTCCAAATCGTTTGACAATCGTTTCAACCGTTCGAGCATATCGGCACATTCAGGGCAATGTCTGGTATGAGTCATCAAGATTTCGGTTTCGCGCTCATCGAGATCGCCGTCAAGCTGACGTTGCATATATTCCATCACCTCTTGACAATTCATCCTCGGACACCACCTTTCTGATAATCTTGAAGCAACGCCTGAAGCTGCTGTCGCGCCCGGAACAAGTAGGATTTTACCGTGTTCAGCGGCAAATCGAGAGAGTCGGCAATTTCGTTATACGAAAAATCCTGCAAGTATCTCAGGACGACGACTGCCCGGTGATGCTCAGGCAGCCTGTCGATTGCGTCCCGGATATCCTTGGCCGCATAAGCCGCAAGCACTTCTTCTTCGACGGTATGTTTTCCCGGAACACCAGTTCGTGCTCGTCAATCGAAACGGTCGGTTTGCTCCGTCTGAACTTGTCGATGCAGATATTGGTCACGATGCGTTGAATCCACGTTTTAAACTGCGCCTTCTCTTCATAGGATCCAATCTTGGTATAAATGCGGATAAGCGCCTCTTGCGCCGCGTCCATCGCGTCCTGCTCGTTGTTCAAAATGTAGAAGGCTGTCCGGTAAACATGCGTTTCGATTTCGCGCAATAGGGTGATTAAAGCGTCGCGATCGCCCTTCTGAGCGGCTCTTATCAGATCCGGCTCCACCAACGAAGGCTCCCCCTCTCTTGCAACCTTATAGACGAAAAGGCTGCTTCATATGTTGCAGTCGATTTATTTATTCCAGTGACATGCGAAATTGAAGTAAAAAAGCCAATACACCACATTAAAGAATAACAAAAAAACAGGGTGCCGTATACCCTGTTCGTTTGCCATAACGGACCATATTTCCCTTTTTTACGGAGCCCGGCCGTCCGGAATAACCGTACGGGCATACAAGCCTGAGCGGGTGACCGCAAACTGCACCTCGCCGTCGCGGTCGGTCCGGAAGATGTGAGGAACCGAAGCCGCCCGCAAGCGGGCCAGCACGTCCGGGTGGGGATGGCCGTACATGTTGTTCCGGCCCGCCGAAATGACGGCGGCGAGCGGCCGCCAGTACGAAAGCCACTGCCCGGACGTCGAATACCGGCTCCCGTGGTGGGCGATTTTCATGACGTCGATATTAGCGGCAGGCCGCCGGACCGTCTCGCCGCCGGCCGCCGCAAGCAGCCGCTCTACCGTGGCGTCGATGTCTCCCGTCAGCAGAAACGTCCGTTCGTACAATTCGAGCAGCAGCACGACGCTGCTCGAATTCTGGTCCTCCTTCACCGGAACCGTTCCGCCCGCCGGAACGGCGGATGCCGGCCACAGAACGGTCACCCGGCTATGCCCGTCCGGCTGCCACGTCTGCCCGCTCGCCGCCCCGTATACGGGGATGCCGCGGTCCAGCGCCAGACGAAACAGCGCGAGCGCTTCCGGAGTCGGCTTCACGGTGCCGTTCCAGAGCAGCCCTTTGACCGGTATCGATTCGACGACGGCCTTAAGGCCGCCGATATGGTCGTGGTCCAGATGCGACAGCACAAGCAGGTCGATTTCCTTCACCCCGCGCTTCATCAGCAGCGGCACGACGACGTCGCGGCCCACCTCAAACGGGTCGTTCCTTGTCCGCCACTCCTCGCCGGGCTTACGGAACGAGACGGTGCCGCCGCCATCGATGAGCAAATGCTTGCCCGAAGGCGTCCGCACGAGCAGCGCATCTCCCTGTCCGACATCGAGCACTTGCAGGCGTGCCGTCCGGTCAAGCCAATCCGGCCAATACGCATAGGCGAGCAGCAAGCCGAGCAGCAGGACGATGCCGGCGCCGGACAGCGGCCGAAGGCGCTTCCGGAAGCAGGCGGGCGCGTCGCTCCGCCGTGCGGCAAAAGGTTCGCCGGCGCTTCCCGCCGGACTGGCGGACCAGGACGCGGGCGCGGGCCCGCTCCAGGCCGCGAGCGGTGCCGTTACCGGATCGGCCGCTTGGCCAGTCGCTGGCGGAATGCCCGGCTCCGCGCCATTCGGCGAATGGACTGCCGCAAGCCCGGGGGCGTTCCTTGGCGAGATGCCGGGCAGCGGTTCTGTGGCCGGACCGGCGGCGAAGGCCGGCCATTCGCGTTCGCCGGATCGGCCGGGCGCCGTGAAACGATCGAATTCGCGGGGCCGTGCGTGCTGCTGGAGCCATACGGTCCGGCCGCCGGGCTCGGGCCGTTCGCGCTGCTCGGGCCATGCGGGCCGGCCGGCGGGCGCGGGCTGTGCGTGCAGCTCGGGCCGCTGCGATGCTATGCCGTTCAAATAAGCGCCCAGCAAGGCGAGCGCCCCGTACCATGCCGCGATCCAAATGACCGGAGGAGTCGCCCATATCGTCTTCAGCGCGCGTGCCTCGGCCAGCAGGCCGACAACTCCGAATGTCAGCCGGTTGCCCCAAACGGCCGGCCAAGCGAACCACTCCGCGCCTGCCGGCCAGATTGCGGCCGCGATGAGCGAAACCGCGCCGAGCGGCATGACGATGGAGCTGATAAACGGCACGAGCAGCAGGTTGGCAAAGAGCGAAAGCAGATGAAACTGGTTGAAATAATAGATGCTGAGCGGAAACGATACCGCCTGCGCGACAATCGTCACGCACGCCAGGTCGATCAGCGGCTGGATCTTGGTCCGGCGCGGCAGCGCGCGGCGCAGCGGAGGCACGCCGACAATCAGACCCGCCGTCACGAGAAACGACAGCTGAAAGCTGACGTTCGCCAGCAAAAACGGGTCCCATATGAGCATCGCCAATGCGGCTGCCGCCAGCACATGCAGGCCGTCCTTGAGCCGTCCCATGCGCGCGGCGACAAGTCCGAGCATGGCCATTATGCCGGCGCGCACGACCGAAGGAGAAGCGCCGGTCAGCAGCACGTAAAGCGGAACGGCGACCAGCAGCGCCGTGAACGTCCGTTCGCGCGTCAGCCGCAGCAGCCGGAGCAGGCCGCCGAGCGCGAACAGAAAGACGGCGACATGCAGGCCGGATATGGCCAGCACATGCGTCAGTCCCAGTTCCGAAAACTGCCGGAACTGCTCGGGGTCGAGGCTCTCGCGAATGCCGAGAACGAGACCTTTCATGTACCCGGCCTGATCGTCCGGGTACAGCTCGTCCATGCGAGCGCCGAGCCAGCCGCGGACGGCGTCCGCGCGTCCGAGCAGCGCGGCGGCGCTCCAGTTTGGGCCGGGCGCCGCGTCGACGGCGCCGATGCCCTCGGCCTTGAGCAGCCAGTGAATGCGCTGGCTGCGGAGATAGCGGCGGTAATCGAACCCGCCGCTGTTGGTGGCGCCGGCCGGCAGCTCCAGCTCGCCGGCCACGCGCACGCGGTCGCCGCGCTGCCAGCGCGCGGCGATGTCACGGTCCGGCTGCGCAGCAAGCCGGACGAGGACGAGCAGGCGCTCGCGCACACGGCGCGGCGCCGCGGCGTCGCTTTCGCGGATGGCGTCCGCCATCACGCGGAAACGAACGCGGTCGCCGTCGATCTCGACCGCGGACACGATCGTCCCCTCCGCTTCGACCGCGAACGAAGCGGACGGGGACGCGCCCTCGGCGGCGGCGAGCAAATCCGGCAGGGCGGTAACGTTCCGTTCGTCCGCCCACATCCGGTGCACCGCCGCCAGCACGAACGCCGCCAGGCAAACGGCGGCAAGCGGACGGGACGCGCGCCCGAGCAGCGCAAGCGCAGCCGCCAGCGCCAGCAGCGCCCCGCACGCCAGCCATACCCCGGCGGCTTCCAGCGAAGCCGCGCACGCGCTTCCCGCGACCCAGCAAGCGGCAAACCATACGAGCGGACGGCGATTCAATTTGCATCCCTCCTTAACGGCGATTCCGATTTCGTTCCCACGTCGTGCAATAAAACGGCACGAACCGCCCTTATCCGGTCTTTCCAAAAAGAAAGAACCTCTCTTCGCAGCAACGTGCGAAAAAGAGGTTCTTCCTCATAACGGATATGGCTAATAACAGAAGGACACCGGTCCGAAACCGGCGGCCGGCCGTACCGGCTTACGAAATGACGTTCATCCCCGCCTGTCCGGGCGGCTCGTACGTTTCCAGGCAGCGGAACACGATGCCCTTTTGCTTCATCAGCTCGTTCACCTTCGCGCTGTCCTTCGGATAGGCGCGGTGGAACACGACCTCGCGAATCCCGCTGTTGGCCAGCATGTTCGCGCATGTCCAGCACGGCTCGTCGGTCACATAAACCGTCGAGCCTTCCCTGTCGATCCGGTCGGTGAACAGCAGCAGATTTTGCTCCGCATGGATCGTGCGGATGCAACGCTGCTTCTTCACCATCTCCTCCTTGCCGTCGACAATCGCCAGCTCATACGATTCGGCGATCATGCACCCGGCTTCCGAGCAGTCCGGAACGCCCATCGGCGCGCCGTTGTAGGCGGTGCCGAGCAGCTTCTTGCCCTGTACGAGCACCGCCCCGACATGCCTGCGCGGGCAGCGCGAGCGGGTCGACACCATATAGGCGATATCCATGAAATAAGTGTCCCAATCCTTGCGGGACGCGTCCTGTAGACCGGTTGCCATCTGCTGTCCATCCTTTCTGCCGCCGCGTCCCTTCGGCGGAACGCGGTATTATTGGCTCGCCTTGATCGCTTGTTCAAGGTCGTACAAAATGTCGTCGATCCCTTCCGTGCCGACCGACAGCCGGATCATGCCCGGCTCTACGCCCGTCAGCCGTTGTTCTTCCTCGGAAAGCTGCTGATGCGTCGTGCTGGCCGGATGAATGATGAGCGACTTCGAATCGCCCACGTTCGCCAAATGCGAAAACAGCTTGACCGAGTTGATCACTTTTTGCCGGCTTCGACGCCGCCTTTGATCCCGAACGTCAGAATGGCGCCCTGCCCTTTCGGCATATACTTCTGGCCGAGCGCATAGGAAGGATGGCTGGGAAGTCCGGGGTAGTTGACCCATTCGACCGCTTCGTTCGTTTCCAGATACTGCGCTACGCGCAGCGCGTTCGAGCTGTGCCGTTCCATCCGCAGATGCAGCGTCTCCAGGCCCTGAAGAAGCAGGAAGGAGTTGAACGGCGACAGCGACGCACCCATGTCGCGAAGCAACTGCACGCGGGCTTTAATAATGTAAGCCAACGGTCCGAGGGCATCCGCATATACGACACCGTGATAGCTCGGGTCCGGTTCGGTCAGGCCGGGGAACTTCCCGCTCGCCTTCCAGTCGAACTTGCCGCCGTCCACGATAACGCCGCCGATCGACGTGCCGTGGCCGCCGATAAATTTCGTTGCCGAATGGACGACGATGTCCACGCCGTGCTCGATCGGACGGCACAGATACGGGCTCGGAAACGTATTGTCCACGATGAACGGGATGCCGTTCTCATGCGCGATCGCCGCCACCGCTTCCAGATCGATAATGTCGCCGCGCGGATTGCCGATCGTCTCGGCAAATACCGCTTTCGTCCGATCGGTAATCGCCGCCCGGAAGTTTTCCGGATTCGACGGATCGACGAATTTGACCTTGATGCCGAGCTTCGGAAGCGTGATCGCAAACAGATTGTATGTACCGCCATACAAGCTGGAGGCCGATACGATTTCATCGCCGGAGCCGGCAATATTCAGAATCGAGTATGTGATGGCTGCTTGTCCGGAGGAGACCGCCAAAGCGCCGACCCCGCCTTCGAGCGCCGCAATCCGCTTCTCGAAAACGTCGGTGGTCGGATTCATAATACGGGTATAAATATTGCCCGTTTCCTTAAGTCCGAACAGATTGGCCGCATGGTCCGTATCCCGGAATCCGTACGAGGTTGTCTGGTAAATCGGCACCGCGCGCGCCATCGTCGTCGGATCGATCTCCTGACCGGCATGAACCGCCAACGTTTCGATGGACAGTTTTCTTTCTTCTGACATGTATAACGCCTCCTTGATTCCTTCTGGTTTTTGGCTTATTTGCAGTAAAATGGCATAGAACTCCTATCTATTTTCTCATATTTATTTCCCCGCTACAACGCTTTCTTTCATCTTTTCGAGCATTTTCGGGCCAATTCCTTTTACCCGCAACAAATCGTCCACGGAACGGAACGGCCCGTTAGCCTCCCGATCCGCCACGATCGCTTGCGCCTTGGCCGGACCGATTCCCGGAAGCGCGTCAAGCTCCGTCACCGTCGCCCGATTAATATCGATTCTGCCGTCGCGACCGCCTGCCGGTTCGCCGTTGTCGGCTCCCGATCCGGCGCTGCCGGTTGCGCCGGCGGCACCCGGATCGGCATTCCCCGCAGCGGGCGGATCGGCCGGCCGGTCGTTTCGCTCCGGAACGCCCGCTTTCGGTGTTGCCGTTGCGGCCGCGGGTTCCATACTGCCTCCCGCCGCAGTCTCCTCAGCCGCTCCGTCGTTACCGGTCTCCCGCTGGCCGGCGGCGCTGTCCGGCTGCCCGGGCGACAAGCCCCCGGCGGCAGCCGCAGATCGTTCGCCCGCTTTGCCGTCGTCATTCTCCGCTTCCGCAAGCGCCGCCGCCAACGGCGCGTCAAGCCGGATCCAGCCGGCCGGCTCCTCCCCTTTGGTCTTCGTCATTGCTCCGATCAGCAGCGCACCCGCAATGAGCAGCAGCGCTGCGGCGGCGGCAAACCTGATTTTCCGATCATTCCATTTCATGGCATTCATAGCGACACGCTCCTTCGCAACAATTTCGTCAGACATTGCGGATTCGTCGTCATGATGAACGAGCCGGCATGCATAAAGTAGTATGAGAGGCGCGAAAACGGCCCCGGTGCCGGTCGCGCCGCTTAGCGCCGCAAGGAGGGATCGTCATGAATGTCGGATTCATCGGGACGGGGAGCATGGGCAGCCTGCTGATCGAAGCTTTCGTTTCGTCAGGCGCGCTGACTCCCGGACAAATCGCGGCCAGCAACCGCACCTATGCCAAAGCGGCACGGCTTGCGTCTTGTTACCCCGGCCTCAAAGCCGTCACCTCTAATGCCGAAGCGGCGATCGGACGAGACATCGTTTTTTTGTGCGTAAAGCCGCATGAATTCAAAACGGTCATCGACGAGTTGCGTTCCGTCGCGGCCCCGGAACAACTCTTCGTGTCGATAACAAGCCCCGTCATGATAAAAGTGCTGGAGGACCAGCTGCCGAGCAAAATCGCCAAAGTGATTCCAAGCATAACGAACCGTGTGCGAAGCGGAGCGTCGCTGTGCATCTACGGCACCCGTACGACGGACGAAGACCGTGCGCGGCTGGAGAACCTGCTCGGCTTTATTAGCGTGCCGCTGCGCATCGACGAACGCTATACGCGCATCGTGTCCGATCTGTCAAGCTGCGGCCCGGCTTTCATCTCCTACGTGCTGCAATGCTTCGTAGACGCCGCCGTCGAAGAGACCGGCATCGACCGCGGGCAGGCGCTCTCCGTCGCCACCGCCATGCTGCGCGGCACGGGCGAGCTGCTTACCGCAGGCGGCATGACGCCGGAGCAAATTCAGCAGCGGGTCGCCGTTCCCGGCGGCATTACGGCAGAAGCGCTTCAGCTTATGGAACGCGAGCTTGACGGCGTTTTCGGGCAGGTGATCCGGACGACGCACGCCAAGTTCAGGGAAGATCTGGAAAAGGTCGGCTTCTCCTTCTATGGCGAAGAGGTGAACGGTCTGTAACGAACGCCGGGCGTTCTGACCGCTCACCTCTTTAGGATGCTTTCCTAATTGGCGACAATATTGACAAGCTTGCCTTTGACCGCGATCACTTTACGGATCGTTTTGCCTTGGATCATTTCCTTGATTTTGTCCAGATCGAGCGCGATGCGCTCCATTTCGGACGTGTCGGTATCCGCGGGTATCGACAGCCGCTCGGCAATTTTGCCGTTCACCTGCACGACAATCTCCACTTCCTGGTCGACCGTCCAGGCTTCGTCGTAAGTCGGCCACGGCTCGTACGTAATCGTCTCCTTATGGCCAAGCTTCTCCCACAGCTCTTCGGCAATATGCGGCGCGAACGGCGAAAGCATCTGTACGAAGTTTTCCATCGCCTTGCGGGGCAGCTCATCCGCCTTGTAGGCTTCGTTCACAAAAATCATCAGCTGGCTGATCGCCGTATTGAAGCGAAGATTTTCGATATCTTCGGTCACTTTTTTAATTGTCCGGTGCCACGTCCGCTTGAACGCGTCGCTGCCTTCCACATCGGCGATTTTGCCGTTCAGCTCGCCGTTCTCGTCCACGAACAGGCGCCATACCCTGCTCAGGAAACGGAACGTGCCTTCCACGCCATTGGTGCTCCACGGCTTCGTCGCTTCCAGCGGCCCCATGAACATTTCATACATCCGCAGCGTGTCTGCGCCGTATTCATTGACAATGTCGTCGGGATTGATGACATTGCCGCGCGACTTGCTCATCTTCTCGTTGTTCGTGCCGAGAATCATGCCCTGATTGACCAGCTTCCGGAACGGCTCCTTCGTCTCGACGACGCCGAGATCGTACAGCACTTTATGCCAGAAGCGGGCGTACAGCAGATGGAGCACCGCATGCTCGGCGCCGCCGATGTACAGGTCGACCGGCAGCCATTCCCGCTGCTTCTCCTTCGAGCAAATTTCCTTGTCGTTATGCGGATCGATAAACCGCAAGTAATACCAGCAGCTGCCTGCCCATTGCGGCATCGTATTCGTTTCGCGGCGCGCCTTCATGCCGGTTTCCGGATCGACCGTTTCCACCCAGTCGGTAACGACCGCAAGCGGCGATTCGCCCGTGCCGGACGGCCGGATTTGGTCGACGTCCGGCAGCAGCAGCGGCAGTTGATCCTCCGGAACGGTCTTCATCGTGCCGTCTTCCAGATGAAGGATCGGAATCGGCTCGCCCCAATAGCGCTGGCGGCTGAACAGCCAGTCGCGCAGCCGGTACGACACTTTGCGGCTGCCTTTGCCGGTTTCCTCCAGATGCTTGATCATGGCGTCGATCGCTTCCGCGTTGTTTAGTCCGTTCAGGAAATCGGAGTTGACATGAGGACCGTCCCCGACGAACGCTTCCTTCTCGATGTCCCCGCCTTGCACGACTTCCACGATCGGCAGGCCGAACTTGCGCGCAAACTCCCAGTCCCGCTGGTCGTGGCCCGGCACCGCCATGATGGCGCCCGTCCCGTAACCGGCAAGGACGTAGTCGGCGACCCAGATCGGCACTTTCGCGCCGCTCACCGGGTTAATCGCGTAAGCGCCGGTGAAGACGCCCGTCTTGTCCTTGGCCAGATCGGTCCGCTCGAGATCGCTCTTGCGGGCGGCCGCTTCACGATAGGCGTTTACCGCGTCGCGCTGCTCGTCGGTGACGATGACGTCCACCAGCTCGTGCTCCGGCGCCACTACGCAGTAGGTCGCCCCGAACAGCGTATCCGGGCGGGTCGTGAAGACGACGAGCGAAGCGTCATGCCCGTCGATGGCGAAAACCGCTTCCGCGCCGACGGATTTGCCGATCCAGTTGCGCTGCATATCTTTGATGCTTTCGGGCCAGTCGAGCTCTTCCAGGTCTTCCAGCAGACGTTCGGCGTATTCGGTAATTTTGAGCATCCATTGACGCATCGGCTTGCGCACGACCGGATGGTTGCCCCGCTCGCTTCGACCGTCGATCACTTCCTCGTTGGCCAGCACGGTTCCGAGCGCTTCGCACCAGTTGACGGGAACTTCCGCTACATAGGCGAGCCCTTTTTTGTACAACTGGATAAAATCCACTGCGTCCACTTGTAATAATCCGGATCGGTCGTGCTGAATTCGCGGTCCCAATCGTACGAGAAGCCGAGCGATTTGATCTGGCGGCGGAAGTTGTTAATATTTTTCACCGTGATGTCGCGGGGATGCTGCCCGGTATCGAGCGCATGCTGCTCCGCCGGCAGGCCGAAGGCGTCCCAGCCCATCGGATGAAGCACGTTGTAGCCCCGCATCCGCTTGTAGCGGGCGACGATGTCAGTAGCCGTATAGCCTTCCGGATGCCCGACATGCAGTCCGGCCCCCGACGGATACGGGAACATGTCGAGCGCGTAAAATTTCGGCTTGGACTTGTCTTCGCCGGTACGGAACGTCTTGTTCTCTTCCCAATACCGCTGCCACTTCGGTTCGATGACGAGCGGGTTATAGCCTTGATGCTGCTGTTGGCTCATGAAACGGGTTCCTCCTTCTAATCGTTCAAAACAAGCAAAAAGCCTTCCGTCCGTAGCGTTCGTCGCTAGGGACGGAAGGCTTGGCTTCCGTGGTACCACCCTAGTTAGCGCGGGGACATGCTTCGCCCCGGCTCACTCTTCGCCCTTAACGCGGGTCACGGCATGCTTGGACCGGACATACTCCATCTCATCGGACGGCATAACCGGCTTCGCATGCGGCTCCAAGGCGAGTTCGCGTCGTCCGCGGGTCCGGCTTGCACCTACCGCCGGCTCTCTGAGCCGCGCTGCAACGATACTACTGCTCCTCTTCTGCGCCAACTATGAAGCTATGCAAACAGATACTACGATTATAAAGAAGCGCCATAGCGCTGTCAAGGCATACCAGCCGTATGCCATTGCCGCTGCCGTTCCTGGAGGGGGCGCTGCATCTCCTGAAATCCGCCGCGCCTTCCGGCCTACTGCCGGCGGTGAACGCCGACCTCGCTGTATACGCTGCCGATAATGCGAATCGGCACGGTCGCCGTCTTGACGACGCCGTTCTGGTAACGGACAGTAAAGACGACGTTGTATGTCCCTTTGTCCAGTCCCTCCGTTAGCGAGCTCCATTTGACATTGTACAGCTCGCCGTTATAGACAGTCGGATCGCCGGACGATTGGAGCCGCGCCGCCGTCTCCAGCAGTTTGCCGTCCAGCCCTTTGGCCTTCAGCTCGGCATCGACGCGGGCGACCGGAGCCGCGGAAGTGACCGCGCTGACGAGCAAAATTTCGCCGGCATAAAAGTCTTTCGGATGATTGGCCACTTCATGCCCCGCTTTCCGGTGAATCGCCTCCCATTCCGCGGTATGCCGGACATCCCCGACAAGCGTCAGCGGCAGAACGGTCACCGTCTTGGATACGCTATGCTGCAGTTGTCCGTCGGACACGGTCAGCGTAACGAGATAGCTGCCGGGCTTGGCGTTCGGAATGACCGGTACGGCCGTAAACGTCGATACGGTGCCTCCCGGATCGCGGATGTTCCAGTTATATGTCAGCTCGTCCCCGTCCGGATCGGACGAAAGATCGATCAGGGTGAGCGTGTCGCCCTCCCAGACCGGCTTCGGCATCCAGTCGAAATCGGCGACCGGCGGGCGGTTCGTTTCAATATAGAAATATTTCGGCCCGCTCCAATCGCTCCATTCGTATCCGTCATGCGCCCGCACATTTACATAGAGCGTCGCGCCCTCGGGCAAATTTTGCGTCGGGACGAATTGCAGCGCGCTGCCGCCCCTCGTGTACGTATCCGCCACCAGCTCGCCGCCGAGCCGATAAATGCGCAGCTGATATTTTTGCTGCTCGTCTCCGTCCAGATCGACGAATGTCCAGCGGAACGTCGGCCTCAGCGTATCGAAGCGCGTCGGTTTGGACGGATCGGAGCTGGACGGCTGAACGACGGTGGCGGCAGGCTTCCGGTTATGGATTTGAATCTGCATTTCGTACTGCGCCGATGCGCCGGCCGAATCTTCGACAATTTGCCGGACAACGAAGCTTCCGACGCTGCCGAACGTTTTCGTCCATGACGTGCGCGACGTGCTGTGCAGCATGTCTGCTCCGCCGCCGCTTCCCGCGGCGCGGATGTAATATTCATGCGGCAAATTTTCTCTTCCGCCATCCTCCAGATCATAAGCGGTCGAATTGAACGTTACCGGCACTCCCCTGTACGTATTGACGGCGCTGGCCGTAAATCCGGGGACCGGCGGCGTATTCGGCGGCGAGAGCCGGCCGACGTCCAGATAGACGACCGTGTAATCCGACCAGGCGCCGTACTCGTCCTTGACCGCCATCCCGATTTCATAGCGTCCGATCTCCTGCGGGGACATGAGTTTGCCGGTTACATAATTCCCGCCCGGCGTCCGGTAATAATACTTCCTCTCCATAATCCCGCGCGTATGCAAATAGTCGATGCCGGTATTTTCATTCGAATAGCGGCTCGGACTTTCATACCGGTCCGGATCGTAGCTGCTGTCGTGCCATACCAGTTTGCCGGACGAATTTTGCTCGACGCTAAATAAGGATACCGGTCTCCGGTGTACGGTCACCTTGCGGGTAAACGGATCGGACAACTTCCGGTATTGCCCGAATACGTTCGACGGATGCCGGTAGTCCGGATGCGGATCGTCCCGCGCCTGCAGCCGAACGACATAGTCGCCCACTTTATCGAAAACAAGCTGCTCGGAAGCGAACGACCGGTTGTGCAGGGCGGACACTCCCTGATTGTTGATGAACCGGACCGTATGCTGTATCGTCCACTCGTATGCGCCGGACATCGGATCGTTCTCGGGATCTTCGAAGCGGATGTTGCCGTAGCGCACTTCCGCCTTGGCCGTCACAGGGTCCCAGATCGCGTAACTGTGCGACCATTCGTCCTTCAGCTGCAGCGCCCGGTACGCCAGCGGGCCGAACGAAACGAAAGATTTGTCCGCAAAATACCCGTACCGCCCTCCGGAAAAAGCGCTGTCGCTAACCGTAAACAACGGCGCCCCGTCAAGAAAAAGCTGCATTTCCGCGCCGATGATGCGGAGCTTGAACGTATAGTCCCGCTTGCTCTGCAAAGGATAGCTCATCGTCTTGAGCACAGTTCGGGTCCCATTCACATACTTGGCAATCCGAATGTTCTTTCCGTCCGTTTCTGCCGCGTAACGGTTGCGCGAATCCTGCATCCGGAACGAAAGACCGAGCCACTCCGAATCGTAATCGGCATTTTCCATTCGGAAGGAAAAGAGCATTTCGACGTCGCCATTAATCGATGAAGGGGAATAAAACTGGCCGTTCGTAAAGGAACGAAACAGCGGCTGCGTCGTTGTCGGCGTTCCGACCGCCACATTCAAATAATATTTCGAATCGTTCTGGTTCCTGGGTTCTGTCATGTAAACATAAACACCGTCGCCGAAATATTCCCCGAAAATTTGTTCGTCGTAATTGTAGCAGTTGCTGCTGACGAACGAGGCGACAAGTTGCCCGGCCGTATCGAGCACATTATTGTATCTGCCGCAGTTGTAGTCGTTTAAAAATCCGGTTCGATATCCGTCAATTGTCGTCGTAAAGCTTCTGTCCGCCTTCGAAATTTCCCCTTGCCAGTCGACCGTCATTTTCGTCCGGTCCGGCGTGCTGTAGTGATACTTCTCCATATCGTCGCCAGCCGATTCGCTAAGCCGCCCTTTGATCGTTCCGTTGGAAAGGTCGATCACATTGATCACTTCGGAAGAAAGCGGAATCCATCCGTCCCAATAGGTGCGGTATTGTTTGGCCAGCAACTCGCCCTTCAACGGATTGATCATAAGACTGTTAAACTGGTCGAGCTGAAACATCGAAGAAAACCCGCCTGCCGACGCCCTGTTCGGATATCCCGCTTCGGCAGGAGCCGTGAGATACGTTCTCCATGCCAGACTTAAATCGGGATTGTATTTGGTCACATTCAGATCCCAGTAGTAGTAGCTGCCATTCGGAATTCTTACCCCCTCATAAGCGTAAATCGCTCCTGTCGGATCGGTAAAGAACGGCTGGATGGATACGTAAGGATTGCCTTCTACGACCCAATTGTAGGATCGGATGGCCGGCACTTTCCAGGACGGTTTATCGATCAACTCCAACTCGGGCGTCATCAAAATCCATTCCGCATGGGCTTCTCCGGCCACGTTGGTTCCGATGTTGCGCCTTAAGTAAACATTCGGACCGCTGGCATGACTGATTTTCCAAACCCCCCATTGGAAAGATCTCCCCAAGTCGTCCGGGAACGTTTTTCTTCGGATTTCATTGCCGGTGAAAATATCATATACGACTGCCTCGTACTTGCTGTCTTTAAAATTAAAGGTGTACAGATATTGCCCGGCCATTTCCCATTGCGTATGTAATCCTTCCGGTATCGCGATCGTATAAACAAACGGAGACCCGTTTTGATAGCGGTACTTGACGCGAAAATCTTCCACATACATCTCGGCGGGCGACAGCTTTTTCGGATCCAATGCGTAAATCGTCGTCTTTTTGATACTAAAGTCAATGGAATCCTTATGATCAAAGAAAATGTATTTTTTGTTCGATCGGATTTTAGGCAAATCATTTCTGTAGTCGTAAGGTTCGAACTCCATCAAATACCCGTTCGGACCCACAACCGGATGGTTTAAGCGCAAATCAAAGGACGAAGCGCTGCGCCAGGGCGACAGCCGGTTGGTGCCGAAACCGTTGTTCGTTACCCCGAGCGAGGTCCAATATTCACCGGCAGTTCGGTTCGGATCCTCTACATGGTAAATGTTATTTTCCTGCTGCCCGAAGTTCCGCCCCTCGCCGCTTGCGAGCCAACCGTTTTTCACTTCCCATAAATTGTTTTTGTTATAGACTTGCCGCGCTTCGTTGGTCACATAGACAGGCCACCCCATCATCGTTTGAGGCGTTACAGTCGTGTACAGGTTCAGATTCGGTTGCGGATATTTCCCTTCCATATCGAAAGAAACTTCCGGCGCATTGTTCACGACGTCCATCGTAAGCTCGGTTTCGGCAATTTCGGAAGTGTCCCCCCATTTGCCGTAAGCTTCCGTCACTTTCAGATGGAACAAATATTTCCCGACCTTTGCCGGCCGGAAAACAGCCTTTTGCAGACTGCCGGGAAGGCTGACCCACTCGTCGTCCCCGAAACCGTTGTTGTTGCGGTCGTACTTGTAGCGGTATTCGGCCTGGACGATCGGATCGCCGTCGGGTGAATACGATTTGTTGACGATATCGTAGGCGGTCTGGCGCACCGCGACCGGCGGAACGTCAAGCCTGGCGACCGGCGGCATGTCCGGCTTCACGACGATGTCGCAAGTCGCCGGTTCAAGCGATTTCAAACCGAAGGAATCGTAAACGTGCAGCGACACTTGCACGACGATATCTTTGCTTGTCCCGTTGGAATATACCGTACGGCGGTTCGTCCACTCATCGCGGCTATGGTCGATGGTCCGCCCCACAGGGCTGTAGCTTCTGCCGCTATCGAAAGCCGACGGCGGCACCTGCCTGTTCTCGACGACTTCGGCCGGACATGTGGCGAGCGGAACCGGATTTTCGGGACGACCCGGATATAGGTCGAAGCCGAGGACGTCAGTCCGAACTCGTCGCGCATCGTCCCCGATACGGAATGGTAGCCGACGCTGTCCATCGTAATCTGGTGGATGCCGACATCGGAATGAACCCCTTTCGATCGCAAGGATTGGATGAAAGGCGTGCCTCTCTCCAGATCGAAACCGTTAAAATACAACGTGTCGCCGTCCGGATCGTACGGCGTCGGCACGGAATCGTCAAAGATGACCATCAGGTCCAGTACCGTTCCTTCCACCACTTCATAAACCGGCTGGGTCGGCCGGTCGGGATGCACGAAACCGATTTTAAACTGCGGCGGACTGTTGGTGGCAGGCCCTTTCACAACAAGCGGCTTAGGTCCGATCCAGTCGCTTTCTCCGCACGTCGTTTTGATTTTCATATAGACCAGATGTTGCCCGACCCCGATAATCCATGGATAGTTGCCGATGGAATAGACCGTTTCCGCCGTCTGGCCCATCACCCGCGGCGTCGTAAACGTGCCGTTTCGTTCGATTTTATAGTAATGGTATTGATAGGCGCAGCCGTTCAGCCGGAAATCTTTCGGTACGAGGCGGAACGTATCCCGGTAGTTGATCGTATCCGGGAGGACCTCGAAATCTCCGGTAAAATCGGCTTTCGTTTGATAAAAGAACGTCACATAGGCTTTGGGCTGACTTTGCTGCAAGGTGACGGCTACCGACATACCTCCACTTATTTCATCCGAATAGTGGGAATAATGCAAGCTCCGACCGATCACCGAACCGTACGAGCCGTCCGGGTGCACTGTTTCTTTGGCGGGCAGACTGGCAACCGGTATGACCGTCTCGCCCTTGTTTTCGAAATGGCCGTTCGGTCCTGCACGCACCATATGCCGGATATGAATGCTGCCCGGAACATCTTTGGCGGCATAAATAAAGTAGATATACAGCGTTTTGAACGAACCGTCGTATGTAAAGGGACCGAAGCCTCCGCTGCTGTACGGTTTGTTCATACCGGGCGGATTTCCCGTCGTCGTCTTTTTGTATCCGAGATAGGAGAAGCCTGCGTGCTCGGGGGGTGAAAACATCAAGCTCTGGCCTTCTTTCATTTGCACCTCCCGGTCCGGAAAGACGGATGACAAGCTCTGCCCGTCCTCGGTAAAATGCTTGACGATCGCTATCGCTTCGCTTTTTTTGTAGTACAGATAAAGCGTGTAGGTATCATACGAACCGTCATATGTAATGGCCGGCGGCAACCCCGGCGTCAGCTCCCCCGTCTGGCTGCCGTCCTTCTGAAACTTGTATCCGACGTATTCATAGTCCGGATGGGACGGGGGAGTCGCAGCATACTGCCCTCCTTTTTGCATAGCTGTTATTTTGTCCGGAAAGATCGAGGACAAGCTTTTCCCGTCCGTTGTATAATGGCGCGTCGTATGTTGGCCTTCGAGATCGAATTCGAAGAGGACCGGGAAGTAGTAGCGGTAGGCTTTGACCTTCGGACCGCAGCTTGGACAGGGGTCAGTATCTGGGTCCTCTCTGAGATCTAAAAACTCTTTTGAACTCAGCTTTCCATCTATTGAAGCAGTAAAACTAACACTACTGGTACCTATTCCAGACTCAATCTTAATGTCTGGATTATTCAATACATTTGCGAAATAATCCTTATAGAATTCATAATCTTGCCCACCTTGTCTTGATTGGATAAAGTATTCGATATGCTTATTATTTGTGTCTAAAAATTTAATAACATTAATATCACGTACTGTTCGACCGGGGAATGAAAAGTTGTATGTGTAGTTAATCTGAACTTCATCTCCGGGTTGTTTACCTGTCCATTCCCCAGATGAATTGGACCAAATCTCATACGACATAAAACCTACCGCGTATCTTTTCGTGGGAACACCATCCGGATCTCGGTACGGCGTAATATGCGAGTTACTGAAATACGGTACCTGCTCGGCAAAAGCAGGCATTGGCATTAGAAGTGGTGCAATCAATGGGACGGTAATCGAAACAATAAGTAACAGGGCAATAGTATTTTTTCTATTCATAGTCTTAATTGAGTTGCGTTTGACAACTCGTACTCCCTTACTTTTCTTAATTCGCCAAGTAATTTTGAACCATAATAGCAGTATCAGATCCTACATAAATACCTATATATTCGATATCTTTTAATCTTAATTTATCATAGTCTTTGATTCCAAAATGAAATTCGTCTTTACCGCTTACGACTCGGTTATAATGTATTATGGTGTCTTCGAAACGTTCACGGCTACCGGACAGTTCTTGGCGAAGCTTAGTCGGCTGTCCTGTTTGTAGCAAGTAATACGATACCCCCATAAATCCTTTTGAGTGGAAGATGTACGAATAAATTCATTTCCATCTTTATCCTTAGCGATGTCCATTCGATAATATATATCATCTGAAATTATGACGGGAAAGTCTTGTTCTTTTAGAATCCTCACTTTAGTATGAGGTTTAAAATTGTTTTTGCTATTTTCAAGTACCGACTCCCCAAGCTTCCCCTTGAAATAATGTTTGTAAGGCTTGATATCTACGGCCTCGACGATATCCTCGACCTTCGGGATGTCTTTGCTGCCGATCCATACGTAGCGGTTCACTGCATCCCATTCCACCGGTACGCCGAGTCCTTCGCTAATAACCCGCAACGGTACGAGCGTCCGCGACTTTTCGGCAATCGGCGCCTTCGTCAGCGTCACAGCCTTGCCGTTGATCGTCGCTCGCTTCGAACCGATCGTCAGCGTGACCGTTTTTTCCCTTTACTCGCAGTTATTGTGTTACCCTTCAGATACAGTTTGCCGTTCAGTTTGTCGGTGACAAAACGCAGCGGAACCATGACCGTTCCGTCGTCCGCTTTGGGCTTAACGTCAAAGATGACCCGACGGGCATCTACCAGCACTTCCAAGGACAAATCCGCTTTTTTTGTATTGGTTGCCGCCACAGCGCTCCCCGAACCCCCGAAGACAAAAGCAACCGCCGCCAGTCCCAACATCCATTTCTTCACTTCCTTCAACATGTCCAATACCTCCACTATGAAAAATGATTTCTCTGACCGAAGTTTGGTATAAACGCAGTAAAAACACCGCCTTATTTAACACATTTTACCACCCTGGCGATTGGGAACATAGTCCTATTTTTGTTGAAATGTTGTAACAAATGCCTGTAAAACGCAAAAAAAGCACCTCTCGCATCGTTCATGCAAGCAGGTGCTTCCCGCTATTGTGGTTCATTCAGTTACTGTAAGTATATTCCTTTACTCCCTGAAATGCAAGCAAAATTTACCTGCATGGCGATACACTGCCCAATTAAAATACGGGACTTCAAAAGCCTACTTGCTGACTCATTACTTAACGTCCGGTTCCAGCTTTTCCCGGATCGCCTCGACCTCGGCGTCGGACACCGTCTTGTCGCCGTAGCGGACCGCTTCATACGCGGTGACCAGCGGCGCTGCACCGGCATTGCCGCCGGCGGCTTCGCGTTCCGCAATCCGCTGCCACGCGGCTATATCCTCCGCCGTTTCGCCCGGCGTCAAATGCGGCCGAATCGGGTAGCCTTTCCGCATCGCCCGGCGCAGCCATTCGCGGTACAGGAAACGTACCTTGTCCGCATTCGTCCCCGCTTCCGGCCATTTGTCGGCCGTCCCCTCCGCCCGCTTTCCGAACCGGAACAAGCCGCCGCCCGAACGCTCGCGCTCGAGGCTTTCCACCTCATCCTCGTAACCCGGATCGGCCGTCACGGCTCGCTCCCTCCGGAGCAGGCGGAGCAGCCACGCCGTCCATTTCCGCAGCGCGGACGGAAGTTTCCGGCCAAGCTTGTACAGCAAATAGATGAGGCCGACAATGGCTGCCGCATAAAGCAAAAAGACGACGATCTGCTCCAGCCATTCCAGCAGAACGGACCGCTGTCCGTCATCCTGCGGCAGCAGCGGCGTCATCCCCTGCTCCGGCTGCTGAAGCGGCGGAGTCTCGGACGGAACCGATCGGCTGAACAACGCTTGCAGCAAGGCGATCAGCCGCTCCCGCAGCCATTCCCAGCCTTCGCGGATATGACTGAAAAACATGAGCGCGGCGATGACGACTAGCGCCAGCGTCACGAGCAGCCGGTTATGCCGCCGGACCGCGGCCGGCAGCGCGTCTGCGGAACCGGACAGCGTCTCGGCGCGCATATTGAACAGATTGATCCGGAAGAGCGAAACGACGATCGCGAGCAGCCCGAACGCATTCAGCGCTCCGCCGTAAGGCGCGGTCTTCGGCAGCAGCGGCGCGAAAACGGATAGCAGGAAGTATGTCAGCAATCCGGCGCCGTACCATGCAAGAGAAAATTGGGCCATCCAGTCTTCCTCCGCCATCCTGCCGCCGCGCATGACGGCGATGAAGACGATGACGGCGGAAAAGGCAAACGGCAAGGAAAGCCCGAAGAAAGCGAAGCTCCAGACGGCGCTGACGGCGATGGCGAACAGCACCGACCGGTACAGCCGCCGAAGCGGCAACCACAGCTTGCCGGCGCATCCGGCCGCGTAAGCGAGCGGCAGTACCGCCAGCCACCAGACTGCGGTGCCAGCCTCCATCGCATAAGCCGCAATAATCGTGAGGAGCGGCAGGAAGAGAAGCGTTTCGACCGCTCCTTTCAGGACAGCGGCGCCTGTGGCCGCAAACCGGTCCTTCATTCGCCCTCACCCGCTTTCCGGTCATTTGCCTTTGGCAGCACCTCATCGAGCATCAGAAACGTAACCGCATGCCCCTTGGAACGGAGCAGCTCGGCGGCACGATCCAGCTTGTCGCTGCGATAGGCGGTCAGCAGCAAAATATCTGTCCGGTCCTCGAGCCGGCCCGTTTCCGCCTCCAGCAGCTCCGCGAACGATTCGGTGCGCGCCAGCACAAGACGCGCCAGCGCTTCGTACACTTCCATCACCCGCCCGGCCCCCGATGCCGGCGACATCCGGATCGAGATTCTCGGTCCGTCAATATCGTGGGCATTGACGCCGAAGCCGAAGGCGAGTCCCTGGCGCGCCGCGTATTCCGCGATGCCGGCGACGAGCGCGATGCCCCGTTCCGCCCGTTCGACCTCGTTGACCGTATTCCACATCAGCTCATGGTCTTCGATGTTCAAATATACCATGAGCCGCCCGTCGGCCGTAAAATCCCGGACCTGCACCTGCAGATCGCCGGTGCGGGCGGTCGCTTTCCAATTGATGCCCCGCAGCGGATCGCCCGGACGGTAATCCCGCACACCTGCGACGACGAACGGATCGTCGACGATCCAGCGGCGGACGACCATCTCCCCTTGCCAGCTCCGGAAAGCGTCCGGCATGTCGTCGAGCGGCACCGGCTTCGGATAGACGAGCAGCTCGGCTCCGACATCCTGCTGCCGCATCGTGCGGGCGAGCCGAACAGATCGCCGCTTGTCAGCGTCACGGAGCCAAGTCGGTAGCAGCCGCGACGAACGGCGCGGACATCGTGCCTGCGGGTAATTTTCGTATGCGGCATCAGCGCGAACAGACTTTTGTGGTTCTGGAACAGCATCCCGCTGCTGATGTCCAGATTCGTCTGGCTTCTGAATTTCAGACCCGTCGGCAGCAGCGATTCGACCCGGAGCCACGGAACGGGAATCGACTTGCGGTTTTCAATTTCCTCAATCATTTCGATCCGGTCGCCCTCGAAGCAGGCGCGCACAGGAAACGACCGCGCATACGTAAGCCTTCTCATCGCGGCATAGCGGAACAGCCTTCCCTGAACGAAAAGGACGATCGCGACGAGCGGCACCAGCAAATAAAAGGCCATTCTACTCCGATCCTTTCTGTACCGGCAAGCCCTGGCCGGGCATTCGTCTCCTAGCTCGAGCTTCGATGGGAAAGCAGCGTGTCTTCCGCTGGAACCGGAACTTCGCGCAGCACCTCTTCGATCGTCTCTTCGGCTTCATACGGCCTGGCCCTGGACACGCTCCGCAGTTGAAGACGGTGAGCCAGAACCGGCACCGCCATCGCCTTGACATCGTCCGGCGTCACGTAATCCCGGCCCCGGATCGCGGCATGCGCCTGCGCCGCTTTCAGCAGCGCCTGGCTGCCGCGCGGGCTGACGCCGATCGCCACATTGTCGCGGGTTCTCGTCCGCTCGGCAATCGCCAGAATATAGCGGAGCACGTCGTCCCCCGCTTCCGTCCGGGCATACCGATCCTGCGCACGCACGACATCTTCCCGGTCCGCGACCGGTTCCAGCCGATCGAGCGGATTGTCCTCCCTGAACCGTTTCAAAATGTGAAGCCCTTCTTCTGTCGAAGGATATCCCATCCGAATCTTGAACAGAAAACGGTCAAGCTGAGCCTCCGGCAGCGGAAACGTCCCCTGCTGCTCGATCGGATTTTGCGTCGCGATGACGAGAAACGGCCGCTCCAGCTTTCGCGTTACCCCGTCCGCGCTCACCTGCCGCTCCTCCATACATTCCAGCAGGCTGGATTGCGTCCGCGGAGTCGCCCGGTTAATCTCGTCGGCAAGCACGATATGGGCGAACAGCGGACCGGGACGAAACTCGAACTCCGCGAGCTTCTGGTTAAAAAACTGGATTCCGCTCAAGTCTGACGGCAGCAGGTCGGGCGTAAACTGGATGCGCTTGAATTCGCAGCGAAGCGACTTCGCCAGCGACTTGGCGAGCAGCGTTTTGCCGGTGCCCGGAACGTCTTCCAGCAGAACGTGACCCGATACGATCAGGGCGATGAGCAGCTTGTCGACGACATCCTCCTTGCCGACGACGACACGGCCAATGTTGGCCCGCAGCCGGTCGGCCAATTCCTGAATGTCGGCCATATTCGATTGCACGAGAGGCTCTCCTCCTTATGGAAACGCATTCTTTTTATAAAACAACAAGCATTTCCCCAATTTTACCATAAAGCGGCTTCGTTGTCTGAATGCGGGGAGGCCCTTCGCATGATCCAAAACGTTAAATGTTCGATCCGTCCCGGTAAAGACATGCGGTTTTTCAAGCTTAAAATGAAAAGAGAAGGCGAGATTTGCCGCGATTTCATCACAAATTCGGGAGGAATGGAAATTGGCGCAATCGTCCTACGTCACACAGGAGGATGTCCTTTTCTTTCGCGAAAACGGATACTGGGTATCGCCCAAGCTGTTCTCGGAAAGCGAACTGGAGGAAATGATCGAGCACCAGGAAAAATATACCGCGCGGAATACGAGCTCGGCCGCGAGCCGTGGAGCACCTGGAAGGCCGGAGACAATCCCCGCTCCTTGCGCAAAACGGATAACGCCCACTGGTCCGATCCGGTGCTGCGGCGGGTGGCGACGCATCCGGTTATCGGCGAAATCGCCGCACGCCTCATGAATGCGGACAAAATCGCGTTATGGCACGACCAGCTGCTTTACAAGCCGGGCAGAGCCGACCGCCGGCATACGGCGAACGTCGGCTGGCATCAGGACTACGTCTACTGGCAATGCTGCGCCGAACCGTCGCTTGTGACGGCCTGGGTCGCGTTTACCGATGTCGATCTGTCGAACGGCTGCATGCAGGTCGTGCCGGGAAGCCATAAGTGGGGACTCGTCAAAGTAAACGACTTTTTCGAGCAAAATCTGGAGAAGCAGCAAGAGCAGATGGAACTGCCGGACGGGCAGGCGTTCCGGCCCGTGCCTCTCGTCATGAAGGCCGGCCAGGTCAGCTTTCACCATGCCTTGACGATTCACGGCAGCGGTCCGAACACGACGGACAGCCCGCGCCGCTCGATGGCCGTCCATCTCATGACCGGCGACACGAGGTACCGGAGCGGCACGCCGGCCGAAGGCCATATGAACGTGAAGCTGCTGAACGGGCGCGACGGCGACCTTTTCGAGGGCGAGCCGTTCCCGGTGCTGTATCCGCCAAGCGTCCGCTAACGGCTGCCCTCCGCCGACATCTGGCGGTATTGCAGGGGCGACATGCCGGTGCACCGCTTGAAAAAGACGCTGAACGCATGAATGGAGGAAAAACCGAGCGATTCCGCGATGGACGACACCGTCTGGTCCGTCTCCCGAAGGCTGTGCTTGGCCTGGTCCACGCACAGCCTTCGCCGGTATTCACCGATCGGCATGCCGACCACACGGCGAAACTCCCGCGTCAGATGCGGCCTGCTCACATGGTAGCGGGCGCATAGCTCGTCGATCGTCAACGCCGCCCCCGCGTCGCCGTGCAAATCCATCAGCAGCGCGGGGATATATCCGGCCGGCACGCGCGCGGGCGGCGCGACCGCTTCACGATCGGTCTCGCCGCCGCGGTACAGCCGGTAGACGTGGACGAGCAGCTGCAGCAAGAGACCTTGCGACAGCAGATGGCCGTATGGCTCGTCTACGCGGATTTCGCGGAACAGCGCGTCGAACAACGCGCGCGTCCCGGAGTCGATATCCGGCCTGACCCGAGCGGCGCCGATGCGGAAGAAGTCCACCTCGAGATTGCGCAGCTCTCCGAGCCGGAATCCGAGATAATACAGACTGAACGGCTGATCGCCCGACGCGGCCCCCTGGTGAACTTCGCCCGGCTTGGTCAGAAACAGATCGCCCCGGGCAACCTTGTACAGACTGGAGCCGATCGCAAACCAGCCCTCCCCTTCGTCGACCAGACAGAGCTCATAATGCGGATGACTGTGCGGATCTACTTTCCACGTCTGGCGGGCGACGATGCCGATATACCCCAAATTGTCCAGCAAATGCTCGAACGGCAAATCGTAGCGAATCTCCCGGTCGCCCTCGAACGGCACGATATGCCCGTTGCAATGCATGCGCGTCATGGCGGCAGCCCCTCCGTTGCGGCTTCGATGGCTTTAACACTTTGTCGTCGCCATCACTTTATCATAGCGGGTATTCGACAGTCTACGGCAAAGCTTGGTCAGCGAGCAATACGGCGGCTATACATCAATGTGCGCGATTGTGCCCGGCCGGTACAGTAAGGCTTGATATGCATCATATACCCTCTGGCCTTTGGTACACATCAGCCACAAATTCGGCAGCAGCATTATCGGCTTTGCCCCGCTATTTCACTGCGGCATAAAACAACCGCTCCGCATGCGGTCCGGGCGGCTTCAGCTGAAAATCGGCATAGCGGTCGACCCGCGAAAACCGGCTCTCCGCAAAGCGCCGGCAATCCAGTCCGGATCGTACGCCCGCTGCACATGCGTTTCTTCAAAACGGACGAACCGCGCATCCCGTTCCGGTCCTTCCCGGGAAAAGATCGTCAGCCGGTGCTCGATTTCCATCCGATCGCGGTCCAGCTCGCTTGTCCAGATGTAGGCGATGTCCCGTTCGTCCAGCACGAACGGCTGCTCCTCGGCATATCGGACGAGCAGAGACGGAGGCAGAACGTCAAACAGAAACACGCCGCCATTTCGCAATCCGGCGAACGTCGACGCAAAGGTCGCTTCGATGTCTTCTTCCTCCAGCAAATAGTTCAGGCAATCGCAAAACGAGATAACCGAGTCGACCGGTTCCGGCAGTTCCCAGTTTCTCATATCCTGTTGAAGCCAGCGGATCGAACCGGCGTGCGGGCGGATCGCCTGCTGCGGCGTCTCTTCCCATTTGCCGCGGGCAGCGGTAAGCATATCGGCGGACAAGTCGATGCCGTAAACCGTAAAACCCGACCGGGCCAGCGGAATCGCGATGCTGCCCGTGCCGCAGCCGAGATCGGCCACGGTCGCGGGCATGCCGTACCGTTCCCAGCATTCCCTGGCAAACCGCAGCCACTCCGGATACGGCATGTCCGCCATCAGCCGGTCATATACCGTAGCAAATTGCCGATAGGCGTTCATGCGCCACCTCCTGTCGATTTATTCCTTCAGCGGATTTGCCGGTTGGGGCGGATTGGACGGATTGGCCGCAGCTTCCCGGCCGTGCCCTCCATCCGGCTTGTCTTTGCCGTCTCCGTCTGCGGCGCCATCATCGCTCAGATAGGTCCAGCTGCCCTTCTGCGTCACGCGCCCCTCGCGCATCAGCTTGCCGAGCGCACGCTTGAAAGCGGATTTGGAAATGCCGAATTTCTGTTTGATAATATCCGCGGGCGTCTCGTCGGAATAAGGCATCGATCCGCTCGGCCGTTCCCTTAGAAAGGCGAGAATCCGGTCGGCATCCTCCACGCGGGCCACTTCTTTGCGCGGCGCCATCGCCAGATTCGCGCGCCCGTCGGGACGGATATATGTAATGCGTGCTTGAACCCGCTCCCCTAGCCGCAGCGTGCGCGAGCGTTCCGCATCGGGGATCATGCCGTAAGCGCCGAAGCCGACAACATCGCCGTCGATCAGCACGAACGAACCGATTTGCAGCGTTTTCGTAACCCAGCCTTCGATCCAGCGCCCCCGCCATGCCGCGGGCACGGCGAACGTCTTCGGCGCAAGATCTTCTTCCCTGGCCAGCTTGGCCAGAAGCCTTCCCGCTTTGTCATGCGTCAGCATGACAAACAGCTCGTCCCCCGGCTGCGGCCGGTATTCCCGCCGCTCCGGCAGCTCGGATTGCGGCAGCAGCAGTTGGCGGCCAAGTCCCATCTCGAGGAAGCAGCCCAGTCTCGGGTGCACGTCCGCGACCCGCAGCCGCGCCAGTTCGCCGAGACGAATAAGCGGCGTTTTCATCGTCGCCGCCAAACGGTCTTCCGTATCGTGGTAGATAAAGACCGAAACCTCGTCTCCCGGCTTCGGCCTGTCCCCGACAATTTCACTATAGTGCAGCAGCACGTCCGACATGCCGTCGCTCAAAAAATAACCGTAAGGCGGCACTTCCCGCGCCACCTTCAGTTTTCGGACCTCACCGGCGGTCAGGCTCATGCGAACTCCACAACTTTCGCGTCGGACCAAAGCCGCTCAATGTTGTAATAATCCCGTTCCTCGCGATGGAAGACATGAACGACGACATCGCCGAGATCGATCAGCACCCAGCGGGCCGTGTCCATTCCTTCGATGCCGCGCACGACAGCGCCGCGCTGATGGGCCCGATCCCTTATCTCCGTCGCAATCGCCTGGACTTGCGTGTCCGAATTGCCATGGCAGATTACAAAATAGTCGGCCACCATCGAAATGCCTTGCAGATCCAGCGCCACAATCCGATGCGCTTTTTTGTCCTCCGCTGCCGCCACCGCAAGTTGCAGAAGTTCGTCAGCCTTTACCGTCATAGCCCAACCTCCCGAGTAATTAAATCGTTGCGCGCCATCACCGTAAGCGGATAAACGCGTTTCCCTTTTTCCAGCAGAAAAGCAATCGTCCCGCTCATGGCGGCGATCAGCGCCCGTTCAAGACTATGCTCAGCTAATTCCCTTATTTTATGCACGCCTGGAAAATCGCGGCCCGGCTCGATGTAGTCGGCCAGCCAGACGATTTTCTCGAGCAGCGTCATCCCTTCCCGGCCGGACGTATGATACCGAATCGCATCCAGCACTTCGGCATCCGTCACCCCGTAGTCGCGTTCCGCCGCAACGGCTCCCGCCGGGGCATGCCACAATTCCTTGTCGTAATCCAGCACGTCGGTCGAGCGGCCGTCTTCCCGGATCGTCTCGGCCATCCGCTCGGTCGGCCAATACTTGGCGACATCGTGAAGGATTGCGGCAAGCTCCGCCCGTTCAGGGTCGCCGCCGAACCGGTTCGCCAGCAGCACGGCCGTCTCCATTACGCCCTCCGTATGTTTCCAACGTTTCTCCGGCATCGCCGCGCGCACTGACGCGATCAGATCTTCACGCTTCATATAAACCGTTCCTTATCATAAAATGATAAACCGCATCCGGAACCAAATAACGAATCGAGCGTCCTTCCGAACGTCTTCTCCGGATGTCTGTCGACGAGATGTCGATCTGCGGCATTTCCACGAAGGAAATCCGCTGACGCAAATATTCGGGCAGTCCGTCCGGCTCCGGCTTGGCGCCCGGTCTCTCCAGACCGATAAACCGCACGATCGCAGCCAGTTCTTCAATCCGATGCCACGACGGCAAATCGTTGATCCGGTCGGAGCCGACGATGTAATAAAACTCGCGATCCGGGTATTCCTGCTGCAGTGTCGCCGCCGTATCGACGGAATAGCTGACGCCGCCTCGCCGAAGCTCGGTATCCATCGCGCGGAAGCAGGGATTGCCGCCAATCGCGAGGCGAACCATCTCCAGCCGGACGGCGCCGTCCGCACCCGGCTTGCCGCCTTTGAGCGGCGGACAGTTCGAAGGGATAAACCAGACTTCGTCCAGTTCGCATGCGTCGCGCGCCGATTCGGCCGCCAGCAGATGGCCGTAATGGATCGGATCGAACGTGCCGCCCATAATGCCGACCTTGAACATCGGCTACCTCCTTCGCATTCACAAACGGGCTTTCGCCCGGATCAAGGAAGCACGATCGTCTTGTGCTCCCGCGATTCTTTGTACAGCACGATCGTCTTGCCGATCACTTGCACAAGCTCCGCGCCGGCTCTGTCCGCCAGTTCCGGGGCAAGCTCCTTCGGCTCGACGTCGCAATTGTTCAAAACGGATACTTTAATAAGTTCCCGCGCCTCCAGCGCTTCCTCGATATGGCGGACCAGATGATCGTTGATTCCGCCCTTGCCGATCTGAAAGATCGGCTGCAAATGATGCGCCTGCGATCGCAGATAACGTTTTTGCTTGCCTGTCAGCATAGGAATGCTTGAGCCTTCTTTCTTTGGAAAATAATCGCGAAGCCGCGGCTGCGGCTTTCCGGTTATCCGACTGCCGGTTTCCGCCGCGAGCCCGTCTCTACCGCTTGCCGGATGCCTACTGCTTGCCGGATGCGCCGCCCGTTTCCGGCTCCATCGTCTGCAGGACGGCTTCCCGCATCGCCTCGATCGGCGCGGGTAGGCCCGTCCAGTATTCGAACGCATAGGCCCCTTGGTAGACGAACATGCCGAGGCCGCCGTGAATCCGGCAGCCGCGTTCCTCCGCCTCGCGAAGGAACCGCGTCTTGAGCGGATTGTAGATCAGATCGCTCGCTACCGCTCCTTCCTTCAGCCACCCGGCGTCCAGCGGTACCTCCTCGACGTTCGGGTACATGCCGATCGAGGTCGTATTGATCACGATATCCGCCTCGCCGCACAGCTCGCGCAGCCGGTCGATGCCGGCCGCACGAACGTCCGCCCGGCTCCGGAACAGATCGGCGAGCTCTTCCGCCTTCTCGGCGGTTCGGTTCACGATCACGAGCGAGTCGGGACCTTCGCCGGACAACGCGTACACGATGCCGCGCGCCGCGCCGCCGGCGCCTAATACGACAATCCGCTTGCCTTCGAGCTCAGGTTCGGCCTCTTCCTTGAGCGAACGGACATAGCCGATCCCGTCCGTATTGTAGCCGGTCAGCGCGCCTTCCTCGTTCACGATCGTATTGACCGCACCGATGGCGAGCGCGCCGTCGTCGATCCGGTCCAGATGGCGCATAATGTTCAGCTTGTGCGGAATTGTCACGTTGACGCCGCGAATGCCCATCGCCCGGACGCCGGCCACGAAATCGCCCAGCGACTCCTGGCGGATGTGCCAGGCGACGTAAACGCCGTTGACGCCGGCTTCGCGGAATGCGCGGTTCAGCATGACCGGCGATTTGGAATGGCGCACCGGATCGCCGATTACCCCGTACAGCGACGTATGGCTGTCGATGCCGGCCGGTTCGCGCTCTTCCCCCATTTTAACGTCATCCCGTTTCGTTGCCATCCGTTCTACTCCTTTGCTTAACGTTCCAAGTTGCCCGCGCGGGCCGGCCCCCACTGCTTTGCGTACTTGCAGGGCCTTACCCGCTCCCGCGCGGCCCGGCCTGCCTCGGCCATTCAGATCAACGCGTCCCGAATGAGCACTTTGACGCCTTTGGGCGCATATACGTCCAGCTTCGCGCCGCTTGTGCCGTTCACCTGAATCCAGCCGAGTCCCGAAATGAAGACGTCGCTCTTCTTCCCTTTCGGCGCCTGCAGCGAGTGCCGCGTCCAGGCAGGCATCTCCTCCAGCTCCGCCTTTGACGGCGGCGCAAGCATCTCGCCGGCATGCTCCGCATAAAGCTCGTCCGCACGCTCCAGCTTCGTTCGGTGGACCTTGAGCGCGTTCGACAAGTACAGCGTAAACGACTGACGCTCTCCCTGGACGAAATCGAACCTCGCCAGCGCGCCGATAAACAGCGTCTGCCGCTCGTTCAACTGATAGACAAGCGGTTTGATCGGCTTCTCCGGCAGCAGCGCCTGCAGCACGCGGCGCGGCACGAGCTCGGTGAGCCGGTTCGGATAGACGATGCCCGGCGTATCGATCACCGCTTTTCCGTCATCGAGCGGAATCCGGATCGCATCCAGCGTCGTGCCGGGGTAACGGGACACCGTCAGCTCGCTGTCGAGATCGCTGTAATCCCGGATCAAGCGGTTAATAAGCGTCGACTTGCCGACATTCGTCGCGCCGACCACATATACGTCCCGATGCCGGCGATGCTGCTCCAGCGCCTGGACTACCCGCTCGAAGCCGATGCCCCGCATCGCGCTGCACATGATGACGTCGACGATGCGCAGCCCCTGCTGCTTCGCCTGCTGCTGCACCCAGTTCCGGAGCCGGTTCAGATTCGTCCCTTTCGGCAGGAGATCGACTTTGTTGACGACGAGCAGCACCGGATTCGCACCGACAAAACGCTGCAAGCCCGATATAAGGCTTCCTTCAAAATCGAACAGGTCGACAATATGGACGACCAGGCTGTCCGTCTGGGCGATCCCCGCGAGCAGCCGCAAAAAGTCGTCCTGATCGACGGCGACCGAAGCCGCCTCGTTGTAGTGCCGGATGCGGAAGCAGCGCTGGCATATGACCGGCTCGCGGTCAAGCGCCGCAGCCGGAACATAGCCGGGCTTGTCCGCACTCTCCGTCTGCAGCCTGGCGCCGCAACCGGTACAAATGTCCGCATGCCGGTTAGGTCGTTCCGTCACTTCGCATCCTCCTCATGCCATAACCCTTTCTTGCGCAAGCGAGACAAGGCGTACCGCTCCACCTTCCGGTTGAAACGCGTCATAAAGCCCTCTTCGAGCGGGGCGATCGGGGTAACCAGTATCGTGTAAAGCCCGGCGCGCTTGCCGCCGAAAACGTCGGTCAGCATTTGGTCGCCGATTACGACCGCGCGGTCGCACGGCAGCTCCAGCACCTGGAGCGCTTTCCGAAACGAGCGGACGGCCGGTTTGCGGGCCGCATGAATAAACGGAATGCCGAGCGGCTCCGCGAATTTCGCAACACGGGTCTCGTTATTGTTGGAGACGATAACGACCTTGAAGCCGCGGTCCCTGACGCATTCGAGCCACCGGATCAGATCCGGCGTGGCGAGCGCCACCTTCGCGCCGACCAGCGTATTGTCCAGATCGGTAATTATGCCGCGAATGCCCCTCGCCCAGAGCTCCTCAAGATCGATGTCATATATCGTATTGACGCGCATATTGGGCAGCAGTCGTTCAAACATCATTTTGACTCCTCTTCTCACCTGCTATCTTACGAAACTATACCATAGAAGAGGAATTTGTTGCAAAATCGACGAAGGCCGTTCGCTAAAAAGCGGACGGCCGATCGTCCTTCGGCGCCGGCCAAAGCGGCAAACACCTGCCCGATTGTCCCGCCGCAGCCGCTTATAACCTCTTTTCAACCTCATTTATGGCAACCAGTTTACAGCCGCTCGGCGATCGCCTTGGCCTTCAGCGCGAAGCGTTCCGCTTCCTCGGATGTCGGTTCGCCGCCGCCGTATTTGACTCGTTCGAAATGATCGAGAATTTCGCGAAAATCTTTGCTGAGCGTGCGCCGCTGATCCGACCAGCGAACGACCGCCTCCCGCAGCGTTTCATGCTCGCCCCGTTCCAGGCCGCGCTTGCGGCAAAATCTGAGCAGTTTCTCCGTCTCATAAACGATCCGCTCGGCGGGCGTATACGACCGCAGCCTGAAGCTCCGCCACGCCTCGGCAATCGCCTTGCGGCGGATAAACGCGAACCCGGCGGCAGCGGCCAGCAGGCCGTATGCAACCGGCGCTACCGGGAAGCGCGCCGGCTCCCGTACCGGCTCGGCCGGATCTTGCGCCGGCTCGGGTTCCGCTTCCGTTTCCGGAAGCGATGCGGCTTCTTCTTCCCCGACCGCATAAGGGAAGGCGAAGCCTGCCGTCGGCTCGAACGGAATCCATCCGAAGCCTTCGAAATAGATTTCCACCCACGAGTGGGCGTCCGCATTCCGCACCGTGTAAGTGCCTGCGCCGTTCGGGTCGATCTCCGGCATCCCCGGCACTCCCGATCCCCAATACTGCAACATATCCAGATTGTCCGTCGTTACGCCGGGGGCGTAGCCTTTGACCCATCTGGCCGGCAAGTCCGCCGCACGGGCCAGCACCACCATCGCGGACGAATAGTAATCGCAATACCCTTCCCGGATCTCGAACAGGAACGAATCGACGAAATCGTCGCTCCGTTTTTGGACAGGTCGGGTGTATTGGTGTACGAATAATTCATCCGCAAATAAGTTTCGATCGCCTTGGCCTTGTCATAGTCGCTGGCCGCCTTTTCCGTCAGTTGCGCCGCCAGGTCGCGCACCCGGTCCGGAAGCGAATCCGGCAATTGCAAGTATTGGCGTCTGCCCGCCTCGTCCGACATCTCCGCCTTCGCTTTGCGCAGTTCGGTTTCATCCAGTTCGATCAGCTCGGAGACGACCGCATACGACTTCGGGAAGCGGCCGGCATTGCGCGCCGGCCATTGCAGTTCCCACGATTCCGCTCCCCATCCGAGACGCTCCGGAATCGGCTCGTCCTCCGAACCGATCCACTGGACGGACGATATCGGGCCGGCCGCGAACAGGACCGGATAACGATCCTCGCGGTCCATCGTGACCGTCTGCGTCACTTTCACCGTCTTCGCCCTGCCCCTGTCGTCCGCGAGCGGCAGCGATTCGCCCGGACCGATATCGCGAAGCAATTGCTCGTTCCGCTCGTTGCGGCTGTCAAGCCAGCCTTCCCCGGTGTACAGCGATTTCGTCTCCCCCCGCCAATAACTTCTGTGGGACGTCTCGACCGTCATGACCGGCGAATAATCGAACTGGAATCCTTCCCCCAGCTTCGTATCGTTGCGGCTATAACCGGAACGGGTATCGGCGTTTCGGCCGCCTTCGAGCGGGATTCCTTTGTCGCCGAGAAAACCGTTCACCGTCTGGCCCCGCGATTCGACCCATATCGTGTACGGATCTTTGATGACCGGCGCCACTTCGGGCACGAACACGCCCGAGGTCATAACGATCGTCAGCACGAGCACGATCGGCAGGAAGAAAGCGGCCGGATATTCGAGAAGCTCCTTCCAGCTTCGGGGATGCTCCCGTTCGAATCGGGCAAAATGCTCGGCCACCAGCCAGCACAAGCCGACAAACACCGTCCAGGCGACCTCGTCCCACAGATAGATCGGCGTAAACGAATCGGCGATGGTCAGCGACAGCAAGCAAACGCCGACCGTACCGAAAATGCGTATCCGGGTAACGGCCCAGCTTCCGAACAACAGCAGAAGCAGCCATATCGCCAGTCCGATCCAGATAAACGGGTAAAGGCCAGACAGCACCGATTGGCCCCAAAGGACCAGTTCGTCCGCCGATGTCGGCCGAAATCCCGCACCTTCATACCCGGAAATGCGCCAAGCGATAAAAATCGTTCCCGCCAGCTGCAGCGGCAAACGGAACAGCCGGGAAAGCGGGAGAAGCAGTTCCGTCGCCGCGGCGAATACGATCGTGAAGTACACGGCTTGAAACGTCTCGGGCCACCAGTAGCCTTCCATTACGCTGACATACTTCCAGATCAGCACGGCAACGAGCAGCAGGCTCAGCTTGCCGAACCAATCTTTGCGCCAGCCGCGCAGCCATTCCGATAACCGGATCATCAGGCGACGCCCCCTTCCAGGGAAGAAGGCAGATCCTGCAGCTGGCGGACGGAAAATACGGGCCAGCCTTTGCCCCGAATGACGCGCAGCCATTCCGATTGTCCCGCGCCGCGGCTGTCGGAACGCAGCGCGATCAGGCACGGCGACAGCCCTTGACGGGAGAGCAGCTGCATGGCGAGCAGCGCCTCCTCCCCTTCTTTCGCCGTAACGAGCACCGCAAGCGAACCAGGCTCAAGCCTTGCGTCGCCGAGCTTCAGCGCTTCGGACAGCGCGACCGGACAGTCCGGATCGACCGATGTCAAATGCTTCATCATCAAATTCCGGTTGTCCGCTCCCGACCGCGGAGGAAACGACACCGTCCGCTTGCCGACGGACAGCAGTCCCATCGCAGTCTCGCTGCGCAGGCCGAACTCGACGAGCGAGGCCGCTACCGATACGGCAAGCTCGAACCGCTCGGCGTTGCCTCCGGCGTACAGCGACTCGTCGCGGTCGAGCACGATGACCGTGCGCGGCAACGCTTCCCGCTCGAACGCCTTCGATTTCCATTCTCCCGTCTTCGCGGTCGCGTTCCAATGTATCCGCGACAGACGGTCGCCGTACAAATATTCCCGCACGCCGTTGATTTGCGTCGTCTCCTTCGCCGAACGGGGGGCGGAAGCGTGCGAATACGGTCCGCGCATCCCCCGCTGCAGCTGCTGCCAGCCGCGCAGCGGAATCGTCTGCGGCAATACCGAGAACGACAGGCTTGTATCGATGCGCCCCTTATGCTCGAAGAGGCCGAAAATGTCGCGCGTCGAGCATTCCGTTTCTTCGAAGCGGTAAAGCCCGCGGCGGAGCGGCGGAGTGAGATACGACGCTTCGCCGATTCTTCTCCAATTCGGGACGAATGACGATTCGAAAGGGATCATCTGTCCGTCATGGCGAATAAGACGGTCGCGGACCAGTACATAGGGAATCGGGTAGAAGCCGGGTATGCGGACCGTCAGCCTGACCTCCAGCGGCGTGCCGGCCGAGAAGCGGTAGTCATGGGCGTGCTTGCCGGGATGGATAAGCTTGCGCGAGCCTTCCACGCGGCCGATCCCGCTGAAGCGGCCCAGAATCAAATAAACGAGCAGCACGTTGAGGATGCAGAACAACATGAAGGCCGTCTTGCCCCCCTGAAACAGCAGATACAACGTGCAAACGGCATACAGAGCGGCTACCGTTTGCCATCGTTTCCATCTGGTTCTGAACATGGGAGAACCTCTCATCGTTCAAGCCGGACCGGCACCCGCGTCTGGCGGACCGTCTCTTCGACGATATCTTCGGGACGCACGCCGTTCATGCGCGCTTCGGGCTGCAGCAGCAAGCGGTGGGCGAGGACCGGCTGGGCGAGCTTTTTCACGTCGTCGGGAATCACATAGTCCCGCTCCTCCAGCAGTGCGGCCGCCTTGGCGGCGCGCATCAGTGCGACGGCCGCGCGGGGACTTGCGCCGAGCAGCACGCTCGGATGCTCGCGCGTGCCGCGCACGATGCGAACCAGATATTCGCCGACCGCATCGTCCATATGTACCGCGAACGCTATCTGCTGCAGGCGGAGCACATCTTCGATATCGGCAATTTGGGGAAGGCGTTCGGACGGCTGGTCGATTTCCCGGTTCAGAACCATCCGATATTCGTCCGCTTCGTCCGGGTAACCGAGTGACAGCTTCATCATGAAACGGTCGAGCTGCGCCTCGGGCAGGACATAAGTCCCTTCAAATTCAATCGGATTCTGGGTCGCAAGCAGCACGAACGGCTGAGGCAGTTCATACGTCTCGCCGTCGACGGTGACGCGTCCTTCCTCCATCGCTTCGAGCAGGGCGGATTGCGTCTTCGTCGTCGCCCGGTTGATTTCGTCGGCGAGCAGCAGGTTTGTCATGATCGGGCCGGGACGAAATATAAAAGTTTCTTCTTTCGGATGATAAATCGAAACGCCGGTGATATCGGTTGGGAGAAGGTCGGGGTTGCATTGAATGCGGCGGAACTGGCCGCCGATCGAGCGGGCCAGCGCTTTGACCAGTTGGGTTTTGCCGGTGCCGGGCACATCTTCAAGCAGCACGTGGCCGGCCGCGAGCACAACCGTCAGCAACCGTTCGATCTCCATTTCCTTTCCTAAAATACAGGACGCCAAGTTGCGTCTAATGTCGGAGCACAACTGCAGGTCGGAACGAGATAATTCCATAGACTAACCTCCCGGGACGAAGATGATAGCTGGATGACGCCAATTCTAGTTCTATTCTACAAGAAACAGACATTCGCGTATACACCGTTCCGTCAAAAAAATTGGAGAATCCCACAGCTGGAGCAGCGTGCAGGTTCTCCATCGGTACTGCCGTCGCGCCCCCCGTTTAGCCCTTCGGGCGCACCACAAGCGACGCGAGAAACGAGAAAATGATCGCCGCCGATACGCCGGCGCTCGTTACTTTGAATATGCCGGTCAGCACGCCGATCCATCCGACCCGGTGCAGCTCCGTCAACGCCCCGTGCACCAGCGCGTTGCCGAAACTGGTAATCGGCACGGTAGCCCCGGCGCCCGCGAAATCGATCAGCGGCTCGTACAGGCCGAAGCCGTCCAGCACGGCGCCCGCGACGACAAACAGCGCCATCGTATGGGCAGGCGTCAGCTTGGCCACGTCGAACAGCAGCTGGCCGACGACGCATATCGCGCCCCCGACGATGAAAGCCCACAAAAAGATCAACGGCCTCGCTCCTTTCGTTCGATGGATACCGCGTGCGCGATGCACGGAATGCTTTCACCCTGCTGATAAGAGAGCGGCGACAGCAGCGCCCCGGTCGCCACGACGAGGATGCGCGACAATTCGCCTTTGGCCATCCGCTTCAGCAGGTGGCCGTACGTCACGACGGCGGAACAGGCGCAGCCGCTGCCCCCTGCCTGCACTTTCTGCTTCTCGACATCGTAAACCAGTAGCCCGCAATCCGTAAAAACCGTTTCCTCAATCGGCACGCCGTCGCGCCGCAGCAGATCGGACGCGATCCGATGGCCGACGGAGGCGAGATCGCCCGTCACGATCATATCGTAGTCGCCAGGCGTACGGCCGGTGTCGTTCAGATGGGTCTGGATCGTATCGACGGCCGCTGGCGCCATCGCCGCCCCCATGTTGAACGGGTCCTTAATTCCGAGATCGACGATCTTGCCGATCGTCGCGCATTCGACGACGGCCACGCCGTCGCCGGTCTCGGCAATGACCGCAGCCCCGGCCCCGGTAACCGTATACTGCGCCGTCGGCGGTTTCTGCGCCCCGTATTCGGTCGGATAGCGAAACTGCTTCTCGGCCGTGCAATTGTGGCTGCAGGTTCCGGCAAGCGCGTATTGCGCCGAACGGGAATTGACGATGAGCGCGGCGACCGCGAGCGATTCCATCGACGTCGAACAAGCGCCGAAAACGCCGAGATACGGAACGCCGATGGAACGGGCGGAGAAACTGCTGCTCATAAGCTGATTCATCAGATCGCCGCCGACAAAGACCTGCAGCTTGTTTTGTCAATGCCCGCATGCTGCATCGCCAGATCGGACGCCTGCTCCAGCAGCAGCCGCTCCGCTTTCTCCCAGCTTTTCTGCTGCATATCGAGCTCCGGATGGATCAAATCGTAATCGGCCGCCAGCGGCCCGTCTCCTTCGTCCGGTCCGACAACCGTGGCCGTGCCGATTATGACGGGGCGGTTGGCGAACCACCACGTTTGCTTGCCGCGCAGCATCAGGACTGTCCCCCCGTCCCGAGCAGCCAATGCGCTATGCCGACGAAGAAAGCGGCCACCGTGCCGAATACGATGACCGAACCGGCCAGCTTGAACATATTGCCGCCGACGCCGAGCACCAGCCCCTCGCTGCGGTGCTCCAAAGCCGCGGAGCACATCGAGTTGGCGAAGCCGGTAACCGGAACGGCCGATCCGGCTCCCGCCCACTGCGCCAATTTGTCATAGACGCCCATACTCGTTAATACGACCGACAGCAGAATGAGCACGGCGACTGTCGGATTGGACGCGTCTTCGCGCTTCATATGCATCAGATGTACGAACATTTCCGTCAAAGCCTGGCCAACGACGCAGATCGCGCCGCCGACAAGAAAAGCCCGGAGGCAGTTGCCGAATATCGAGCGCGAGGGCTCCCTCATTTTGGCGAATGACTGGTATTCCTTCGGCGACATCCGCATTTTCAAGAAACGGCCGCGTTCAGCGCTTTTGCTTGACAAACCAACAACCTCCTCAAGTACAAATATTTTCCGTTTCATTATTTGTAGAAAGCGGTCCGGTTATGCCAAGCGGAACGTTTCATGCCCGATGGCCGTCTGGGAGATGCTTCTGTTCATTTTCAGGTTAATCATTTAACATATATGGGGGAGGTTCCACAGCAGGCAAAACGACCCGCTGCTAGCAGAAACGGCGTACCTAGAATAGCAGGGGGAGTAGGCAAAACTGCAATTGTGCAGTTTTTTCGAACCATTTTCAACCATTGGAGTAAAATTCCTGCAAAATACATCTTTTCATGGCCAAATCCCGCATTCGAGTGTGCGGAAGCTTTGAAATACTGTAGAATCGCAGGATTTTACCGAAAATGAACGAATTCTGGGCCAAATTCCTGCACTTTTGCAGGATTAGTCAAGCCGTATCGTTCAGCCCAGGCGTTTCCGCCAACAAGATCGAGGGAGCGTAATCGTTGGGGCCGCCATTCGGAGACGAACAGCCTTGCGGCAATTCGATTCGAGGGACGTTCCGCTAGCTAAAAAGAATCTACCTACCGGAAACACCTATATGTTACTGCAGAAAGAATGTCGGCTTTCTCAAGAATGAATCGGCGATATGTAACTGTAGGCTGTATACTGCTTTCCAGAAACACCAATCTGCAACTGCAGACTGTATGCCGCTTTCCAGACACTTTGATCTGCAACTGCAGGCCGTATGCCGCTTACCGGACACTTTGATCTGCAA
>NZ_BOVJ01000023.1 GCF_018403665.1 Paenibacillus cisolokensis | reverse complement strand
GCGATTGTTTTGAAAAACTGAAAAACGGCGGTGATAGACTCTTTTTGCAGAGGTGTGAAAACGGTTTCTGTCCAGGGGAATCGGCCGGCAAAGAGTGATTGCGATGAACGGAAAGCCCTGAATCGGTACGCCCTAAATCGGTACAATGAAAAAAAGGGAGGCCTGGCCATGAAAAAATGAAAGTGCTTTCAACCGTTTGCTCGTATTGATGTTTGTTGTGACGGCTTGCAACAGCGGCTCCGGCGGCGGCAATGGCGGCGAGACCGGCAAGACGCCGCCGGCCGATCAAGCAGGCACGGACGCGGCGCCCGGGGAGGAGGATGAGGCAGAGGAGCTGCCGGCCGCACTCGATCTTGGCGGCCGCACGATCCGCATCGCGGCCTGGTGGGACGCTAAGCCGAAGGGGGAGACGGCAGGCGAGAAGGCGAGCCTGGAAAAGATGGCCGAGCTTGAGCAGAAATACAACTTCAAGTTCGAGTTTCTGAACATCCCGTTTGGAGAATACATGGACAAATTCACGACGACCGTCCTTGCCGGCGAGCCTTTTGCCGACGTGCTCATCATGGAATACAAGCGCGCGATCGTCCCGGCAATACAAGGCCAGGTGCTTCCGCTGAGCGAATTCACGACGGAGTCAAGCGACATCAACAACGAGCAGAAGCTTGTCATCAAGCTGCCTCCGCTTGCCGGCGGCGAATATTCCTTCAATTCGCCGGGCGTATCGGTCGTCGGCATGCATTATAACCGCGAATTGTTCAGGAAGCTGGGCCTTCCGGATCTCCAGGAGCTTTACAACAACGGCGAATGGACTTGGGAGAAGTTCCTGGAAATTGCCAAGGAAGCGACGCGCGACACGGACAATGACGGCAAGATCGACGTTTACGGTTACGCCGGCTGGGCGGCGGACATGGCCCGCCATTTTGCCGCGGCGAACGGCGTGGCGTTCGTCGACGCTTCCACGATGGAGGATACGTCCGCCGACCCGAGGATGATCGAGGCGCTCGAATTCGTGAGCCGCATCTTTAACGTGGAAAATGTCGTCAAGGTGAAATCGGGCAACAAAATGGACTGGAACGAAACGAACACGTTCAAAGACGGCGACGTAGCCATGTCCGTTCAATACGACTGGAACATCGGCGATCTCACCTTCGAGGTCGGCGTCGTGCCGATCCCGGCCGGACCGCAGGGCAATCCGGAATTTACATATGCGAACACGGCGATCAACGGCTGGTTTATTCCGAAAGGCGTAAAAGATCCGCAAGCCGTATACCAGATCTTCGAAGCGATGCGCGATGTGCCGCCGACCGAAGAATATTTGGGCCAGGATTGGCTGGAGTCCCGCTACAAGACCGAGGCCGACATCCAAATGGCGCTGGAGCATATTAACGGTACGGGCATTACATTTGTCGAAGAAGGGATTCCGGACTATCCGTTCTTCAAGATTATGGACGATATTATCGTGAACAACCAATCCGTAACCGCAACGGTGGAAAAATACAAGGCGGAAGCGCAGGCGGCATTGGACAAAATCCGCCAATAAGCCGGTTGCGGGCAACGAATAGCGGAAATGAACGGGTGTAACGGGAATAAGGGGTGTCTGCGCCTATCAGCGCCCCTTTTTGTTATCCAAAACTACATAACAAAAAACCAGCGATATGCGGAATGTGTTTTGTTTGGCGGTACCAACGCATAGGGGGGAGACATTGAGAAGGGGAGCACGAATGAGAAAAGCGGCGATGGCGGCCATGAGCGTCCTGCTCGCGTTCGGTCTGCTGGGAACCGCCTTTCTGGTGTCGGCCAAAAGCGATTCGGGCGCTTCTGGCGAGGAAACCGCAGCGGATTTCGAGGGCGACCGGCTGTTCCGGACCATGCATAACCGCCAAAACTACTCCGATTATTTGTCATTATACGAAAGCGCCGCCCTGCCCAACCGGGAAATCGTGGTGCGAGCCTCCGATTATACCCGTATCGAAGGCGACGTCTTCGAACCGTTGGACGGCTTCGAAGGGATGGACGGCATTTCTTTGAAGACAGGCGAGCAGGGCAGCGTCGAGTGGACCGTCGATGTTCCGGAAGCCGGACTGTACCATATGTCGATCCTGTACTATCCGATCGAAGGGAAGAGCTCTAGCATCGAGCGCTCGCTGCTCATCGACGGCGAAATCCCGTTCGAGGAGGCGGCTTACCTGCAATTCGACCGCGTGTGGGATAACGAATCGGACGTGGTCAAGCAAGACAACCGCGGCAACGACCTTCGCCCGCAGCAAGTCGAGAAGCCCGAGTGGCGCGAGGCGATGTTCAAAGATTACGAAGGTTATTACGAGGAGCCGTTTCAGTTTTACTTCTCGGCGGGCAGCCACAAGATCGCGCTCGTCTCGCAACGGGAGCCGATGGCGATTCGCGAGCTCAAGCTGTTCCAATACGAAGCGCCCGTTCCGTACGCGGAAATGGCCAAGCGCTATCAAGCGGAAGGCTGGAAGGAAACCGAAGGTACGCTGATTACGGTTCAGGCCGAGGACGCGTCGGCCAAATCGTCGCCGACCTTGTATCCGCAGACCGAGCGGAGCAGTCCGGCCGTCGAGCCTTACAGCCCGTCGATGACGAGAGTGAATACGATCGGCGGGTACAACTGGCGCATTCCGGGGCAGTGGATCGAATGGGAGATCGACGTGCCGGAAACCGGACTGTACAAGATCGGCTTCAACGTACAGCAAAACTTCGTGCGGGGCACGTTTTCCACGCGCCGGCTGACGATCGACGGCAAGGTGCCGTTCAAGGAGATGGAGCGCGTGCCGTTCAAATTCAAGAGCGGTTACCGTCTGGACGTGATGGGCGGCAAGGAACCCTATCTGTTCAAGCTCGAGAAGGGCAAGCGCACGCTGCGGCTGGAAGTCAGCCTCGGCGAGTTCGCGCCGCTGATCCGGGAAGTCGAAGAAAGTCTGTTCAACCTGAACGCGATGTACCGCAAAATTTTGATGATTACCGGCGCCGCGCCGGATCAGCTTCGCGATTACCGCGTGGAAGTCCAGATACCGGATCTGCTGGACACGTTCGCGGCCGAAAGCGAGCGGTTGAAAACCGTGGGCAAGGAGCTGCGCAGATTGGCGGGAAGCAGCGGCGATTCGGAAGCGCTCCTGAAGACGATGGCCGAGCAGCTGGACGAAATGATCGAGGAGCCGCATACGATTCCGAGACGACTGTCCGCCTTCAAGACGAACACCGGCGGACTGGGCACGTGGCTGCTCAAGGCGCGGGAGATGCCGCTGGAAATCGACGCGATTTACGTCGCGTCTCCCGGTCAGAAGCTGCCGAAAGGCCGTACGGGCTTCTTCGCCGAACTGAGGCACGAAATGGCCACGTTCGTCCACTCCTTCCTGATCGATTACAACCAGATCGGCAACACGCCCGAAGGGGACGGGGGACGGTCGATCACGGTCTGGATCGGCAGCGGACGGGATCAGGCGAACACGCTGAAAGCGATGATCGACGAAACGTTCACCCCGGAAACGGGAATCAACGTCAATTTGAAGCTGGTGCAGATGCAAACGCTGCTGCCCGCGACGCTGGCGGGCCAGGGACCGGACATCGCGATGCAGATCGGCAACGACATCCCGGTCAATTACGCCATGCGGAATGCGGTGGCGGATCTGACCCAATTCGCCGACTTCGAGGAAGTGGCCGGCCGGTTCCGGCCGAGCGCGCTGGTGCCGTATACGTACCAGAACGGCGTCTACGCGTTGCCCGAAACGCAGACGTTCAACATGCTGTTTTACCGCAAGGATGTGCTTGACGAGCTCGGGTTGGCGATTCCGGAAACGTGGGACGATGTGGCCAACCTTTTGGCCGTGCTGAACAAGAACCATATGGAATTCGGGCTGCCGCTCGTTCTTCAGCCGTCGTATCCCGGGGAGAACATTCCGCCCAATTCCGCCTACGCCATGCTGCTGATGCAGAACGGCGGACAGTTCTACCGCAATGACGGCAAGGAATCCGACCTGGACTCGCGAATCGCTATCGAGACGTTCAAGATGTGGACGGAGTTTTATACGGATTACAAGCTGGAGCGGGAATTCGACTTCCCGAACCGCTTCCGCACCGGCCAGATGCCCATCGGCATTGCCGATTACACGACGTACAACCAGCTGTCCGTATTCGCACCCGAAATTCGCGGTCTGTGGGGCTTCGTTCCGGTGCCGGGCACGAAGCAGCCGGACGGCAGCATCCGGCGCGACGTGCCGAGCGGCGGCAGCGGTACGATTATGCTGCAGAAAGCCAGGGACAAGGAAGCGGGATGGCAGTTTATGAAATGGTGGACCAGCGAAGAGACGCAAACGAAGTTCGGCCGGGAGATGGAAAGCTTGATGGGCGCCGCGGCGCGTTACCCGACCGCAAACAGGAAAGCGCTGGACCGTCTGCCGTGGCCGGTGGCCGATTACGAAAATCTGAAGGCGCAGTTCGAGTGGGTGCGCGGGATTCCGGAGGTGCCTGGCGGCTACTTCACCGGCCGTCATCTGTTGAACGCCTTCTACCAGGTCGTCGTCAACGCCAAGACCGAGCCGCGGGAAGCGATTGTCGACTATGTGCAGTACATCCAGGAAGAAATCCGCTCGAAACGCAAAGAGTTCGGTCTGCCTGAATAAGGGGAGGGAATCGTATGTCCGACGTCACTTTGCAGGAACCGTATCCGGACGTCCCGACCGGGAGACCCTCGATCCGGCCTGAGTCCTGGTGGTCCGTCAAGCGGCAGGCTATCAAAGCGCACAAGCATGCCTACATTCTTATGGCGCCTTATATGCTGCTCTTCGGGATGTTTACGGTATTGCCCGTCATCATGTCCATCGTCATCAGCTTCACGTATTTCAATATGCTGGAATTTCCGAAATTTATCGGGTGGCAGAACTATTCCAAGCTGTTTCTGGAAGACGACATTTTCCTCATCGCAGTCAAGAACACCTTGCTGTTCGCGGCGATTACGGGGCCGCTCAGCTATTTGGCCTGCTTCATCTTCGCCTGGATCATCAACGACTTGCGTCCGAAGCTTCGCGCCTTCATGACGCTGGTGTTCTATGCGCCCTCGATCTCCGGCAACGTCTATTTCATCTGGCTGATGATTTTCTCCGGCGATCGGTACGGCATCGCGAACGGATTGCTGATCAACTGGGGAATCATTCTCGAGCCGATTCAATGGTTGAAGACGGAAGCCTACATTTTGGCCATTATCATTCTTGTGCAGCTGTGGCTCAGTCTCGGCACCGGCTTCCTGGCCTTTATCGCCGGGCTGCAGACCGTAAACAAGACGTTGTACGAGGCCGGCGCCGTAGACGGCGTCAAGAACCGGTGGCAGGAATTGTGGTTCATTACGCTGCCGTCGATGAAACCGCAGCTCATGTTCGGCGCGGTCATTCAGCTGACGAGCTCGTTCGCGGTGGCCGACGTCTCGATTTACCTGGCCGGTTTCCCGAGCGTCAACTATGCGGCCGAGACGATCGTCACACATCTGATGGACTTCGGCACGATCCGTTTCGAGATGGGTTTCGCCTCGGCGATCGCGACGGTGCTGTTCATGCTGATGGTCGGCACGAACCTGATCGTCCAACGACTTCTCCGGAGGGTGGGGGAATGAGCGCATGAATTTCACTATCCAACTGCGGAAGAAACGCGTCAACCGCTCCTTTGCGGGCAGCTTCATGCTGTTTGCGTTTCTGGCGGTCGCCGGCGCCTTCATGGCGCTGCCGCTCGTGTATGCGATCAACGCCGCGTTCAAGCCGCTGGATGAAATCTTTTTGTTCCCGCCGACGCTGTTCGTCCGCAATCCGACGATGTCCAACTTCGTGGACTTGATTGCGCTGCTCGGCAACTCCTGGGTACCGTTCTCGCGCTACATTTTCAATACCGTATTCATTACCGGCATGGGCGTTGCGGGGCACGTTATTCTCGCTTCGGCGGCGGCGTACCCGCTGGCGAAGTTCAACTTCCCGGGCAAGACGCTCCTGTTCACGACGGTCGTCCTGTCGCTCATGTTCACACCGCAAGTGACCGCGATCCCGAACTACATGATCATGTCGTGGATCGGTTTTATCGATACGTATTGGGCGGTTATCGTACCGGCGTTCGCTTTTCCGCTGGGACTTTATCTGATGAAGCAGTTTATGGAGCAAATTCCCGATGCGCTCATCGAAGCGGCGAAAATCGACGGCGCCTCCGAGTACCGGATTTTCTGGCAAATCATCATGCCGAATGTCAAGCCGGCGTGGATGACGCTGATCATTCTGTTGTTTCAGCTGTTATGGGGTACGGACGGCAACGGCTTCATTTACAGCGAGCAGTTGAAGACGCTTCACTACGCCTCGAGCCAGATCATTCAGGGCGGGATCGCCCGGGCGGGCGTCGGCGCCGCAGTGGCGCTTATTCTGATGAGCGTGCCGATTACGCTGTTCGTCTTCTCGCAAAGCCGCATCATCGAAACGATGGCCACATCCGGCCTGAAAGATTAAGGGGGGGGCGACCGTGAGATGAAAAAATGCTTCTCATGCTGGCGGGCCTGTCCCTTGCCGCGGCGACGGCTGTTCCGGCAGTATTCGCGGCGGCGCCTTACGAGGCGTATACCTACAACTATTACCGGGATGCCGTCCCGCTGCCGGCCCCGTTTCTGCCGGAGCGGTCCGTTTCGGGCCTCGATCTGGGAACGGGGGATTTCAAGTCTCCGAACGATATGTTCGTGACAGAAGACGGCTATGTCTATGTTCTGGACAGCGGCAACAAGCGCATTATCGTCACGGACGACGAGTGGAACGTGATCCGGGTCATCTCGGCGTTCGACAACGCCGGCCGGGAGGATACGTTCAACAATCCGGGCGGCCTCTTCGTGACCGAAAGCAAGGAAATCTACGTCGCAGATACCGATAACGGCCGCATCGTCGTGTTGACGAACGAGGGGGAGCTGATCAGAATCGTGTCCGATCCCCAATCCGATATTCTCCCGTCCGGTTTCAAATTCGCACCTGTCAAGATCACCGTCGACAGAGCGAACCGGATTTTCGCCGTCGCACGCGGCGTGTTCGAGGGTTTGATGCAATTCGACGACAAAGGCGGCTTTATCGGCTACGTCGGCACGATTCATGTAACCCAGAGCTTCGCGGACAGGTTATGGCTGCGACTGGCGACGGACGAGCAGCGCAAGCGGATGCAGCTGTACATTCCGACCGAGTTCGCGAGCGTCGATATCGATCACAAAGGGTTCGTGTACGCCACGAACATCGATGTGAATTCGACCGCGACGATCAAACGTCTCAATCCTTCGGGCCAGGATGTCATCAAACGGTTCGGCTATTACCCGAACATGGGGGACATCCGGTTCCGGAGCTTCGGCAATAACGCGGGCCCCTCCCGGCTGACCGACATCAAGGTGATCGGCGGCGGCATGTATACGGTGCTGGATTCGTTCCGCGGCCGTCTGTTTACGTACAACGACGAGGGCGAGCTCCTTTACGCCTTCGGCGGCAAAGGGACGCAGCTCGGCCTGTTCAATACGCCGGTCGCGGTGGAGCGCATCGGCAGCAAGCTCGCCGTATTGGACCGCGGCAAGAACAACATCATCGTGTTCCGGCCGACCTTGTTCGGAAGCGCCGTCCACCAGGCGACAACGCTTCATTACAACGGCCGTGACGCCGAAGCGGTCGAGCTCTGGAAAGAGGTTCTTCGCCTGAATTCCAACTATGACATCGCGTATCTGGGCATCGGCAAATCGCTGCTCATGGAGAAGAAAAACAAAGAAGCGATGGAGTACTTCAAGCTCGGCATGCAGCGCAAATATTATTCGGTGGCGTACAAACGATACCGGAGGGAAGTGATGCAAGAGCATTTCGGCACGATGATGACCTTGCTGACGGTGCTTGCGGTTGCGCTCTTCTCGTTCCGATTCGTCAAGAGATGGAGAATGAGGAGGACGGTGAATCGTGAAGTTGGAACATTATAAATTTCCGTTTCATGTCATCCTGCATCCGTTCGACGGATTCTGGGACATGAAGTACGAGGGCAAAGGTAAAGTCGGAATTGCGATGATCATTCTGTCTTTGCTCGTATTGAGCGTCATTGTGCAGCGCCAATTCTCGGGGTTTCTCGTGAACTTCAACGATCCGCGTTACTTGAACAGCCTGGACGATATGCAATTTACCGTTCTTCCGTTCTTTCTCTTCTGCATCGCGAACTGGTCGATTACGACGCTCATGGAAGGGGAGGGGAAGTTCGGGGAAATCATCATGGCGACCGGATATGCGCTACTGCCGATCGTAATCGTCAACCTGCCGCTCACCTTCGTCAGCCGGTTCATGACCATGGAAGAGACGCCTTTCTATTATTTGATCAACAGCTTCGCGGCGATCTGGTTCTGCTTCCTGCTGTTCGTCGGCATTATGACGGTGCATCAGTATACCCCGGCCCGCACCTTGATTACGCTCGGACTGACCGTCGTGGCCATGGGCATCGTCGTATTTCTGGCGTCGCTTGCGTTCAGCATGACGATGCAAATTTACTATTTCATCGCCAACATCTACCGCGAACTGATATTCCGGATGTAAAGGAGGCCGCCCCCATTGCGAAAACGGACCAAATGGTATGCGGCGCTGGCCTGCAGTCTGGTCGTCTGCGTCTCGGCTCTGTCGATATACGCGGCGAATCGAGGCGTGCCTGCCATTCAGCCGGATTCATACGTCCATGGAACTTTGGAGCCCGTTCGGACGACGGAGCTTTCGTTTCTGAGCGGCAGCGCCGATGCCGTTCCGGGGATGAAGCTTGCGGCGCGAACCGATGCGCTCGAGCTGTACTTCCACCCGGAGACGACGGAGTTCGCCGTATTGAACAGACGAAGCGGCAAAGTATGGCGAAGCAACCCCGCTGACCGGGACGAAGACGGCAAGGCGTCGCCTTTCGAGAAGGAAGTGCTGGCGTCCCAGCTTTCCGTCACGTTCCGGGACGGGATGGGGCGGATCGGCACGTTCGCGAATTTCTCGCAGAGCATCAGCCGCGGCCAGTTTCAGGCGGAATCTATCGAGAACGGAATCCGCATCACGTACACGCTCGGCGACATGTCGCTCGGCATCGACGCTTTGCCGCGGCTGATCAGCAAGAAGCGGATGGAGGAGAAGGTGCTCAGCCGGCTGGATGAGGCGAAGGCGCAATATGTAAGCAACCGGTATTATCCGCTCGAATCGAATCCGGACGTTCTGGAGCGGCTGGATCAGGCGGTCTCCAGAGAGCTTGTGCTGAAGCGGATGATCGAAGCGTTTCAGGAAGCCGGTTATACGGAGGACGATCTCGCGTACGACAACGAAGAGAACGGCATTGCAGGCGACGCTGCCGCGGATCGGCCGAACTTCACCATTCCTCTGGAAATCCGTCTGGACGGCGATTCGCTGCTCGTATCCGTTCCGGTCGGCCAGGTGCGGGAAAGCGACGGATACCGGATTCGCATGCTGGAGCTGCTCGGATTTTCGGCGCGGCCGGCACGGAAGAGAAGGGCTACATGCTCGTTCCGGACGGTACCGGCAGCCTGATTCATCTGAACAACGGCAAGACGAACCAGGAGGTGTACGCCCAACGGCTGTACGGCGAGGACGAGAACGACAACAGCGGCCGCCGCGGTCAAATTACCGAAAGCGCCAGACTGCCGGTATTCGGATTGAAATCGGGAGACGAGGCGTGGTACGCGGTCATCGAAGAAGGCGACGGCATCGCGAGCGTCAACGCCGACATCAGCGGCCGCAACAACTCCTACAACCATGTCTACGCCGGCTTCGCGATTCGCGGCGAGGACGAATACGAATTGTATAAAGGCACCAGCATCGAGGAGATACAACTGCTCACCGAAGCGCGCTACGAAGGCGACATCAAGGTGCGCTACAGCTTCCTGTCCGGCGAAGACGCGGATTATTCCGGTATGGCGAAGCATTACCGGGGATTACTGGAGCGGCGGGGCGTGCTGAAGCCGCTGTCGGCGCAGGGCGATATGCCGTTTTTCCTGAGCGTGCTGGGAGCCGTCGACAAGCGGAAGACGTTCCTCGGCGTCCCGTACAAGGGCATGATTGCGATGACTTCGTTCGATGCGGCCGGCGCCATCGCCGACCGGCTGCAGGCGGACGGCGTCGCCAATATTCGGATGCGCTATCTCGGCTGGTTCAATGAAGGCTTGAATCACGAGACGCCGGACAAGGTGAAGGTCGACAGCATATTGGGCGGCAAGGCGGACCTCGAATCGCTGGCCGGCAAGCTGGCGGCGATGGGCGGCAAGCTGTACCCGGATGTCGCGTTCCAGCGCGTGTATCAGGATGAAGGCCGTTTCACGCCGGCTTCCGACGCCGCGCGTTTTGTAACCCGCGAAGAGGCGCTTCGCGCGCCGTTCAACCGGTCGCTGAATTACATGGACCGCGAACTGGGTTCCTATTACCTGCTGTCGCCGGCGAAGCTGCCTTATTATGTCGACCGCTTTCTCCGGGAGTATGCAACGGTCGGCAACGACGCCGTCGCGCTCCGCGATCTCGGCGATCTTCTGCATTCCGATTACCGCGTGAACCGCGTCATCTTCCGTGAAACCGCAAAGAACGTCGTCACGGAACAGCTGGGCAAGATCCGGGACCATTACCCGGACCTTCTGATCGCCGGCGGCAACGCGTACGCGCTTGCTTACGCCGATCAGCTTGTGAACGTGCCGACTTCCACCAGCCTGTTCAACATTACGGACGAAGCGGTGCCGTTCTATCAGATGGTCGTTCACGGCTACGCCGATTATGCCGGACAGCCGGTCAATCTCGATGACGAGCAGGATGTGCGCACGCACCTGCTCCGCGCCGTCGAGCTTGGCGCGGCGCCGCATTTCCTGTGGTCGGAAGAGCCGTCGTCGAAACTGAAATTTACGCCATACGACACGATGTTCTCCATCCAGTACGCATCCTGGTACGACCGGGCGGTGGAGATGTACCGGGAAGTGAACGAAGCGCTGTCCGGCTTGCGCACCGTAAAAATGTCGGCGCATATCCGCCACGCGGAAGGCGTCGTGGAGACGAAATACGAGAACGGCGCTTCCGTCATCGTCAATTATACGGACAAAGCGGTTACCGTCGGCGGAACGCGAGTCGGTCCCCGAGACTTCGAGGTGGGAGGTGGGAGCCCATGATGCTGAGAAGATGGACGTTAACGCAAAAGAGGGCGTTGCTCGGCTTTTCCTTTATCCTGCCGTGGCTGATCGGATTCGTCTTCTTGTTCGCGGTGCCGCTGATCCAGTCGATCAGCTTCAGCTTCAACGAACTGAAAGTCGCGCCCGGCGGATACGAATTGCAGTTTGCGGGTTTTCGGAACTTTAAAGAAGCGCTGTTTGTCGACGCGAATTTTAACCGGATTCTGACCGAATCGGTGACGGATATGGCCTGGAACGTCCCGCTCATCCTGTTCTTCAGCCTGTTCTCGGCGGCGATGCTGAATCAGAAATTCAAGGGAAGGGCGTTAGCCCGGGCCGTCTTCTTCCTCCCGGTCATTCTGGCTTCCGGCGCCATCTCGGCCGCGGAGACATCCGGTCTGATCAGCTTGACCGGCAGCTCGGAAGTGGCCAAGGAACTCGGCGAGACGCAAAGCGGATTCGACACGCTTTCTTTTATCTTGCTGCTCGACAGCGCCGGCATGCCGGAATGGTTCATCCAGTATCTCGTGGATGCCGTTATGCGCATTTATGAAATCATCCGCAGCTCCGGCGTGCAGATTCTGATCTTCCTGGCGGCGCTTCAGTCGGTTCCGCCGGCGATGTACGAAGTGGCCAAGATGGAGGGCGCGACCGCTTACGAGGCGTTTTGGAAAATTACGTTTCCGATGGTGAGTCCGCTCATCCTGACCAATGTCATCTATACGATCATCGACTCGTTCGCGGACAGTCCGGTTACGCAAAAGATCTACGAGACGGCGTTCCGGTCGCAAAATTTCGGGCTCAGCGCGGCGATGTCGTGGCTGTACACGCTCGTCGTCGCCGTCATTCTCGTCGTCATCGGCGTGCTGATTTCGCGGAAAGTGTTTTATTATAACTGAGGCCGAGCGGGAGGAGGGATGGGCATATGGAAAATACGGCGAAAATCGCGCGGAACGAAGCGATGGTGTACCGGTTGCAGCGGACGAAGAACAAGTCGCTCGAATGGCTGTGGATGCTGTCGCTCTACGTTCTCGTCATCGGCATTTCGTTCGTCATTCTTTATCCGCTATTCAGCCGGATTTCGATGGCGTTCAAAGATCCCGTCGATATTTATAACCCTACGATTTATATGGTGCCGATTCATTTTACGCTGGATAACGTCAAGCTGGCGATGAAGGTGCTGGACTATTGGCCGATGCTCGGCAATACGCTTCTGTTCGCCGCCGTGATGACGCTGCTGCAGGCCGCCTCCTGCGCGCTTGCCGGCTACGGATTCGCCAGATTTTCGTTTCCGGGCAGCAACATTCTGTTCACATGCGTCGTGCTGACGATTCTGATCCCGATGAGCACGCTGATGGTGCCGATGTATCTGCATTTTCGCAATCTGGATTTTATGGGGCTGATCAAGCTGTTTACCGGTCGCGACGGCGTCAATTTGCTGAATACGTACTGGCCTTCCATGATTACGTCGGCGACGGCCAACGGGCTGAAATCCGGCTTGTACATCTATATTTTCCGCCAGTTCTTCCGCGGTCTTCCGAAGGAGATCGAGGAAGCGGCGGTCATCGACGGCGCGGGGGGCTATTCGGCGTTTTCCGGATCATGCTGCCAAACGCGGTTCCGGCGCTGATGACCGTGATGTTGTTCGCTTTCGTATGGCAATACAACGATACGTTCTACGCTTCTCTTTTCATGAGCGAAAGCGCGCTCATGTCGGTCAAGATCGCTTCTTTGCCGGCCGACGCGAACCAATACCTGCCTGCCTTGCTTGGGATCGGCACGAACGCGGATGTGAAGGCGGACCCGAATCACGTGGCGATGATCGTCGATACGGGCATATTGCTGGCGATCGCGCCGCTCATCGCGATGTACTTGTTCGTGCAGCGTTATTTTGTCGAAAGCGTGGAGCGCACGGGCGTCGTAGGCTGACCGTCCGATCGGAACCGCCCGACGGAAGGGAGAACCGCCGGAACTTTCTATATACGGAATATACGGAACGAGACCATAAGGGAGGCCGCAATGGCAGATCGCATATTGATGAAAGGCATGACGTGGGGCTGGAACTCCCGGCGGGGCGACTACCGGACGCCGCAAGCCGTCGATTCGTTAACGAAATTGAAGGAGAACGGCTGCGAGTGGGTAGCATTGTCGTTCGATACGTTGCAGGATCACGTGCATTCCACCAGTATTCCTTTCGATTACGGCTATACGGTGACGGACCGCGATCTGGAATTTGCGATCCGGGAGGCGAAGCGGCTCGGGCTCAAGGTATGTCTGAAGCCGGTCGTCAACTCGCGCGACGGCATTTGGCGGGCGCATATCGGGTTTCCCGAGGAAGAGAGCCCGAAGTATCCGTACTGGGACCGCTGGTTCGAATCCTATACGAACTTCCTTGTCCATTACGCGGAACTTGCAGAGGAACTCGGGTGCGAGATGTTCTGTGTCGGCTGCGAGATGGTCAGGACGGAATCGCAGACGACGCGCTGGACGAAGACGATCGCCCGCGTACGCGGGACGTATGCGGGGCCGATCGTATACAACGCGAATCACGGCACCGAAGAAGGGGTCGAGTGGTTCGACCAGGTGGATTATATCGGCACGAGCGCTTATTACCCGGTCGGCGCCGTACCGGGCGATACCGAAGAGAATATGATCGCCCGCTGGCTTCCCGTCCGCGAGAAGCTGGAACGGCTGCATCGGAAATACGGCAAGCCGGTCCTCTTTATGGAGATCGGATGCAGAAGCGCCGCGGGCTGCGCCACGATGCCCTGGGATTTCCGGCATACGGAACTGCCTGTCAGCGAAGAGGAGCAAGCGAACTTTTACAGCTCCGCCTTGAAAGTATTCTGGCATGAACCGTGGTTCGGCGGCTTCTTCTGGTGGGATTGGAGCGTCAAGCTGTACGGCATCGAAGCGGCGAAGCAGAACAAAGGGTTCGACGTATACGGCAAGAAAGCGGGACAACTGCTGAAGGAGTGGTATACGACCAAATAAGCGAATCATGCAGGACCGGGTCGTAAAGATGATCCGGTCTTTTCCTTTATGGTAAAATCGAGGAGAGAGTTATGGGGAAGCGCAAGCGGTTATTGGCGCAACGCGTTGAACATATGGAAGATTGCGGAAGGAGGCCCATGACGGGTGAAGGAACGGCTCATTCAGGAAGCGATCGAAGCGCGCAAGCGGGCGTACGCCCCCTATTCCGGGTTCCAGGTCGGCGCGGCGGTGATGGCGGACGGCAAGGTGTACCGGGGCTGCAACGTCGAGAATGCCTCTTACGGACTGACCAACTGCGCGGAACGGACGGCCGTCTTCAAGGCGGTGTCCGAAGGGGCGCGCCGGATCGAGGCGGTCGCCGTCGTGGCGGACACGGAAGGTCCGGTCTCGCCGTGCGGCGCGTGCCGGCAGGTGCTGGCCGAATTTTGCGATAGCGAGACGGTCGTTTATTTGGCGAATATTCGCGGAGAAGCGGAGGAATGGACGATCGGACGGCTGCTTCCTGGCGCTTTCCGCGCGGCGGATATGGGTGGGTGACGGAGAGCCGGCCGGCTGCGAGCGCGACAGGTGCGGCAGGCGCGACGGGCGTGACAGGCGCGACGGCGTGACAGATGCGATAGGCGCGACAGGTGCGGCGGGTGAGAATGCAAACGGAAAGGAAGCGTGAAAATGGCAGATCAGACAGACAGAGCAGATCAAGCAACGTTCAAACGGGTACATCTCATCGTCATGGATTCGGTCGGCATCGGGGAGGCGCCGGATGCGGCCGAATTCGACGATGTCGGCGCCGATACGCTCGGCCACATCGCCCGCGAAACAGGCGGGCTTCATATGCCGAATATGGCGAAGCTCGGACTTTCCAACATCCGGCCGATTCCGGGGGTGCCGCAGGCGGAACGTCCGCTCGCTTATTATACGGAGATGCATGAAGCGTCGCGGGGCAAAGATACGATGACCGGCCATTGGGAAATTATGGGGTTGTACATCGACAAGCCGTTCCGCGTCTTCCCGGACGGATTCCCGGACGAGCTGATCAAGCGAATCGAGAAGAAAACCGGCCGCAAAGTAATCGGCAACAAGCCGGCCAGCGGCACCGAAATTATCGCCGAGCTCGGAGAGGAGCATCTGAAGACCGGCGCCTTGATCGTGTACACCTCCGCCGATTCGGTACTGCAGATTGCCGCCCACGAAGAGGTCGTGCCGCTTGACGAGCTTTACGCGATATGCCGGTTTTGCCGCGACATTACGCTCGACGAGCCGTACATGCTCGGCCGCATTATCGCCCGCCCGTTCGTCGGCGAACCGGGCAACTTCGTGCGTACGGCCAATCGTCACGACTATGCGCTGAAGCCGTTCGGGCGGACGGTCATGAACGAGCTGAAGGATGCGGGGTACGACGTCATCGCCCTCGGCAAAATTTCCGACATCTACGATGGCGAAGGCGTTACGAAGGCGGTCCGCACCGCATCCAACATGGACGGGATGGATAAGCTGGCGCGGACGCTGGACGAACCGTTCACCGGGCTCAGCTTCATCAATCTCGTCGACTTCGATGCGCTGTACGGGCACCGGCGCGATCCGCAAGGCTACGGGCAAGCGCTGGAGCAATTCGACGCGCGGCTGCCGGAAGTATTCGCCAAGCTGACCGCCGACGATCTGCTCATTATCACGGCCGATCACGGCAACGATCCGACGTTCAAAGGAACGGACCATACGCGTGAGCGCGTGCCGCTGCTCGTCTATTCGCCGCGTTTTGCGGACGGCGGTCGGCAGCTTCCGATTCGCGAGACGTTCGCCGATGTCGGCGCGACGGTGGCCGACAATTTCGGCGTGGCGATGCCGAAGCACGGGACCAGTTTTTTGGCGGAATTGCGGTAACGATTCGAAAGAGGGAGGGAACGGTATGAGCGTACACATCGGCGCGAAGCCCGGCGACATCGCCGAAACGATTCTGCTGCCGGGAGATCCGCTGCGGGCCAGACATATCGCCGAAACGTATTTGCAGAATGTTCAATGCTACAACGAAGTGCGCGGAATGTACGGCTATACGGGGACATTCCGGGGCAAGCGCGTGTCCGTGCAGGGAACGGGGATGGGCATTCCGTCAATCGGCATCTACGTTCACGAGCTTATTGCCGAATACGGGGTCCGGCAGCTGATCCGCGTCGGCACATGCGGCGCCATGCAGCAGCATGTCAAGGTGCGGGACATTATACTCGCCCAGGCGGCCTGCACCGATTCGGGTATGAACCGCCATATTTTCGGAGGCTTCGATTATGCGCCGATCGCCAGTTTTCCGCTGCTGCTGGCCGCTTACGAGCGCTGCAGGGCGAAAGGGCTGAACCCGCATGTCGGGAATGTGCTGACGACGGATACGTTCTACCGGGACGACAAGACCGCCGTCCAGAAGCTGATGGCGTACGGCGTGCTCGGCGTCGAGATGGAAACGACCGCCCTGTACACGATCGCCGCGAAGCATGGCGCCAGCGCGCTGACGATTCTGACCGTCAGCGATCATTTGCTGACCGGCGAAGAGACGACGGCGGAGGAGCGGCAGACGACGTTTCACGACATGATGGAAGTGGCGCTGGAAACGGCGATTTCGTTGTAAAAGGAGAGATCCGGCGATGCGGATGGTGGATTTGATCGCGAAGAAACGGGACGGATTGGAGCTGACGACGGACGAAATCCGGTTCATGATCGATGGATATACGAAAGGCGATATTCCCGATTATCAGATGAGCGCCATGGCGATGGCGATTTTTTCCGGGACATGAGCGAGCGGGAGCGGGCCGACTTGACGATGGCGATGGTTCATTCCGGGGAGACGGTCGATCTGTCGGCGATCGAAGGGGTCAAGGTCGACAAGCATTCCACCGGGGGAGTCGGCGATACGACGACGCTGGTGCTGGCTCCGCTCGTCGCTTCGCTCGGCGTTCCGGTGGCGAAGATGTCCGGCCGCGGGCTTGGCCATACCGGCGGCACGATCGACAAGCTGGAATCGATCTCAGGCTTCCATACGGATATCGGCAAGGAGGAGTTCGTCCGGCTGGTCAATCGGCATCGCATCGCCGTCATCGGCCAGACCGGCAATTTGACGCCGGCCGACAAGATGCTGTATGCCCTGCGCGACGTAACGGCGACCGTCGAATCGATACCGCTCATCGCCAGCTCGATCATGAGCAAGAAGATCGCCGCCGGCGCCGACGCCATCGTGCTTGACGTGAAGACCGGCGCGGGCGCGTTCATGAAGACGGCCGCGGAGGCCGAAGCGCTCGCCCGCGCCATGGTCGGCATCGGCAACAAGCTCGGCCGCAAGACGATGGCCGTCATTTCCGATATGAGCCAGCCGCTCGGCTTTGCGATCGGCAATGCATTGGAAGTGCGGGAGGCGATCGAGACGCTGCAGGGGCGGGGGCCGAAAGATCTGGTGGAGCTGTGCCTGGCGCTCGGCAGCCAGATGGTCTATCTGGCGGGCAAGGCGGCATCGCTGGAGGAGGCGGAGGCGAAGCTGAAGGAAGCGCTCGCCGCGGGCAAGGCGCTGGAGAAATTCAAGACGTTCGTCGCCAACCAGGGCGGCGATCCCGCCGTCGCCGACGATCCGGACAGGCTGCCGCAGGCCGCTTACCGGATCGAGGTGCCGGCGCGGGAAGACGGCGTCGTCGCCGCGATGGCCGCCGACGACATCGGCCATGCGGCGATGCTGCTCGGCGCCGGCCGGGCGACGAAGGAGTCGCAGATCGATCTGGCTGTCGGGCTGGTGCTGAACAAGAAGGTCGGCGATCCGGTCCGTGCGGGTGAATCGCTCGTGACGATTCACGCGAACCGGGAAGCGGTGGACGAGGTGAAGGACAAGCTGTACGCCAGCATCCGGATTGCCGGCCAGGCCGAGGCGCCGGCGCTCATACGCGGCATCGTGACGGAATGAGGGCGGCGCCGCCCTCAAACCCAGCGGATGAGCCGCAGCACGCAAACGAGGCAAATCGGGATGAACGTAACGTTTTTGACCAAATAGATGGCGGCATTTCGAGCGGACGGAAGATGCAGCCCTTCCATGGGCAAGTTGTGCAGCACCGCGTCTCGGCCCACCCGAACACCACGAAGGCATTCAGTACGAGCGAGGGGAGCATCGAACAGCCTCCTTCGGAATGAAATTATTTTAGGGATTAAATATTTAGATTTTCGAGATATATGGACATGAGGATTCTGCTTCTGCCGCTTCGGCGCCATAGCATAATATATGATATACGCCGGGGAAATTGGCCGCGCTTGCGGGGCTGTCTTCCGGAGCGGCGACAACCGTCATCGATCGTCTGGAAAATCCGGGTTCGTCCGTCGGGAGCCGGTTCCGCAGGACCGCCGCAAAACGATTCTGTAAGCCGACAAGGAGAAGCGGAGATCGTGCCGCTGATGGCTTCGTTCCGGGCCGCGACGGGCCAGCTTTTCTCCGAATATAGTCCGGAGGAGACGGTCATGCTGGCGGACTTTCTGGTGAAATGTACGGGCGTTTTTCAGGCGGAAGCGAAAAATTGAGGGAAGGGACGGCGGAATAGAACAAGGTTTGCGGCATGACGGAGCCGTTTGCCGGAATTTTAGCAGGAAAGGATAAAAGGGAATGGAAATTCCTTCGCTCGAAATTATGCTTCTGCTTGCCGCGGTCGGATTTGCGGCCGCCTTCGTCGATTCGGTCGTCGGCGGGGGAGGACTCCTCACGGTGCCTGCGCTGCTGATGACCGGACTTCCGCCCAGCATGGCGCTCGGAACGAACAAATTCGCAGGGACGCTCTGCTCGTTCACGAGCACCGCGGCCTTTCTCGCGTCCGGCAAAATCGACATCAGGCCGGTGCTCGCGCTGTTCCCGCTGTCCTTCGCCGGCTCGGTGCTCGGCACGTATACGGTGCATCTGATCCCGTCGGCATTTATGCGGCCGCTGGTCGTCGGGATGCTGGCGGTCATTTTGATTTATACGGTGCTGAAGAAAAGCTGGAGCGGAGCCGGCCGCGTCGTCAGGCTTTCCCCGATGCGCCGGACGCTGGTCGGCGCCGGCGCTTTCGTCATCGGGTTTTACGACGGCTTCTTCGGCCCCGGTACCGGATCCTTTCTGCTGTTTATGTTTTTGCTGATCGGCTACGATTTCGTCGCGGCGTCGGGCAATGCGAAGGTGCTCAACTTCGCAAGCAATATCGCCAGCCTGGCCACCTTCCTCCTGTTCGGCACCGTTCACTTCGGCTACGGCTTGCCGCTCGGGCTCGCCATGATCGCCGGCGCCTATGTCGGCTCCCGGTTCGCCATTCGCAGAGGCGCATCCTATGTCAGGCCGCTGTTTATCGCCGTCACGGCGCTGCTTGTCGGCAAGCAGCTGTGGGATTTGCTGTAGAGCGGTATAAAGGAGAAAACGGAATAACGGCGTAAACTAATATGCCATATCGAACCCAAATGGGTATACCGGAACATGTTGCCGATGGAACCGTCCTGCATCACAAATGGGTATACCGGAACATCTTGTCGATGGAACCGCCCTGCATATTGATGCGAATGGAGTTCGCGATCAACTGGGACATGGACAGGACGCGGAATTTGTCCGGATATTCGGAATGCTCGATCGTATCGGTAATGACTACTTCCCGGATGTTGGGATGGTTCAGCTTCTCGATGCCGTTATCGGAGAAGAGGCCGTGCGTCGCGCAAATATAGGCGTCGTGGGCGCCGCGGTTCTTGAGCGCCTGGACGACGTTGACGATCGTGCTGCCCGTGTCGATCATATCCTCGATAATAATCGGCGTACGGCCTGCGACTTCGCCGATGATGTGGGTGATCTTGGACTGGTTGTGGGCCGGCCGGTTCTTGATCATGATCGCGAACGGCGCGTCCAGATGATTGGCCAGCTTCTCGGCCGTCGAAGCCCGTCCGGCGTCGGGAGATACGACGACCGGGTTGTCGATATTTTTGCTGCGCAAATATTCGATGATCAGATCGAGCGCCGTCAGATGATCGACCGGAATATTGAAGAAGCCCTGGATCGGGTCGGCATGCAGATCGACGGTAATGAGCCGGTTCGCGCCGACCCTGGTCATCACATCGGCCATCAGTTTGGCGGAAATCGGCTCGCGCGGCGCCGTTTTGCGCTCTTGCCGGGCATAGCCGTAATAAGGCACGACGAGATTGATCGTTTTGGCCGAAGCCCGTTTGGCCGCATCGATCATGACCAGCAGTTCGACCAGATGCTCATTGACCGGGTGAGACATCGACTGGACGATAAAAACGTGGCAGGACCGGATCGACTCCTGGTACGAAACGTGAACTTCCCCGCTTTCGAAGCGGGATATGGCCACGTTGCCAAGCGGAAGCTGCAGCTCTTCGCATATTTTCTCGGCCAGCGGCCGGTTGGACAGGCCTGCGAATATTTTGACTTTATGACTGCTAAACATAGCCGCCTCCCGATAACTTGAATGTTAGAATGCCGGACGATATCGGCACGGTGCGCATCATTGCATTGCCTCCATTATACACCAAATCGTACAGGAGTAGCCAATCGGCCGTTTATCCCGAAATGAAAGGACATGCCAGGTCGAATGCACAATTTTCTCCGCGCTTCCCCTTATTGATTCAGCACGTTGTCTTCCAATACCGCGAACTTGTCCCCGTATTCCCGGACGATGTGTTTTTCCCCCCAATCGCATAGAGCGTCCAGGATCGGCTTCAGGCTCCATCCGTATTCGGTAAGCTCATACTCCACTTTCGGCGGCACCTGATTGTAAACGATTCGTCTCACGATGCCGTCCTGCTCCAACTCCCTCAGCTGCTGCGTCAGCATCTTCTGCGTAATATTGGGCATGTTGCGCTTCAAATCGCTTGTTCGTTTTTTCCGCGCGTCAAGTGGCATAGGATTACGCATTTCCATTTGCCCCCGATCACTTCCAGCGTAGCTTCCACCGAAATGTTGTATTTTTTCGTGCTCAAAACGTATTCACTCCTATGCTTGTATAGGCACTTTTTAGTACCTATAGTACTTCAAAGTACGTACTGTTATTCGGTGTATGCATCATTCATAATAACATTTGCCGGCCGGCAACACCATACTGCAGGAGTCGAGATAATATGCCGCAGAATCAAAGGAAAAGCGCGTTTGCGCTATTTGCGCTGGCGATCAGCGCATTTGCCATCGGAGCGACGGAGTTTATCAGCGTCGGACTGCTCCCGCTTATTTCCGAAGACTTGAATATATCGGTCACGACTACGGGATTGACCGTTACGTTGTACGCTTTGGGGGTCACGTTCGGCGCGCCTGTCTTAACGGCCCTTACTTCCGGAGTCGCGAGAAAGACGCTGCTTTTGTGGATCATGATTGTATTTATTATCGGAAACGCCTTGGCCGCTTCGGCCACCGGCATCGGCGTGCTGCTGGCGGCGCGCGTCATCTCGGCGTTTTCGCACGGCGTCTTCATGTCAATCGGCTCGACCATCGCCGCCGATCTGGTGCCCGAGAACCGTCGGGCCAGCGCCATCTCGATCATGTTTTCCGGCCTGACGATCGCGACCGTCATCGGGGTGCCTTTGGGAACTTATATCGGGCAGGAGTGGGGTTGGCGAATCGCTTTTATGCTCATCACCGCAGCCGGTATTGCCGCTTTTGTCGCCAATCTGACGCTGGTTCCTTCTTCAGGCTTGCGTAAAGGAAAGCCTGTCACCTTTCGGGATCAGGCCAAAGTAATCACGAACGGACGGCTGCTGCTCGTGTTTGCCATCACTGCCTTGGGGTACGGCGGAACCTTTGTTGTCTATACGTATTTGTCCCCGGTGCTGAGCGAAATCAGCGGATTCCCGGAAAAACGGTCGCGCTTATTCTCGTGCTTTACGGCGCGGCGATTGCCATCGGCAATGCAATTGGAGGAAAAGCGGCCAACCGCAAACCGGTTACCGCGCTGCTGTTCATGTTTTTCATCCAGTCCGCCGTGCTTTTCATCTTTACCTTCACCGCACCGTACCCGGCGGTCAGCCTGATCACCGTATTTTTTATGGGCTTGCTCGCGTTCATGAACGTTCCCGGTCTTCAGGTTTATGTGGTTATACTTGCCGAGCGGTTTGTTCCACAAGCGGTGGACGTCGCTTCCGCGATCAACATTGCCGCGTTTAATGCCGGTATTGCGCTCGGGGCATACCTGGGGGGAATCGTGACGGACACAATCGGTCTTATGCATACCTCTTGGGTCGGCGCTGTGATGGTTGCGGCCGCCGTCCTGCTGACGGTTTGGGCTAGCTTTATGGAGAACAAAGATTCGAAGGCTGTCAGCGCCAAGCAGGTTCTTCATTCCAAAGGAGGTCTATAATAATGGCAAAACATTTGCAAGATACGACCGAGCTTCACAACGGGGTGCGAATGCCCTGGTTCGGCATCGGGGTCTTTCAAGTCGAAGAGGGAGACGAGCTCGTCCAGGCTATTAAATTTGCGGTCAATCACGGCTACCGGAGCATCGATACCGCAGCGATTTACAAAAACGAAGCGAGCGTCGGCCAAGCGATTCGCGAAGCGCTTGCGGAGACCGGACTTGCAAGAGAAGAGCTGTTCGTGACATCCAAAGTGTGGACAGCCGATCTGGGCTACGAGCAGACGCTGGCCGCCTTCGATACGAGCCTGAACAAACTGGGGCTGGATACGCTCGATTTGTATCTGATCCACTGGCCTGTAAAAGGGAAATATAAAGAGGCGTGGAGGGCGTTGGAAACCTTGTACAAACAGGGGCGAGTCAGAGCGATCGGCGTCAGCAATTTTCAGGTTCACCATCTCGAAGACCTGATGCAGGACGCCGAAATCAAGCCGATGGTCAACCAGGTCGAATTCCATCCGCTGTTGACCCAGGAAAAGCTGCGGTCGTATTGCCGGGAGCACGGCATACAGCTCGAAGCCTGGTCGCCGCTCATGCAGGGCCAACTGCTGAATCATCCGGTCATTATGGAAATCGCCGGCAAATACGGCAAAACGGCGGCTCAGGTTATATTACGCTGGGATTTGCAGCATGGCGTCGTCACGATTCCGAAATCGACGAAACCGAGCCGGATCGCCGAAAACGCCGACGTCTTCGATTTCGAGCTGGCGCCGGAAGACGTCGGGCGCATCGACCGGTTGAACGAAGATCGCCGTGTCGGTCCCGATCCGGACAACTTCGATTTTTAATTGCTCGTTATAGGAGCCATAAAAACGAGACTGCCGGAAGTCATTTCCGGCAGTTTGATGTTTAGCGGCGCTTTCCCGGCCGAAAAACCGTATCAACCGTCAGCGACTGGCAAGATGCCGGGCTCCCCTGCCGGCAAAATGGCGTTTCGCCGCCGGTTTTCATGCCGGCTGCTGCCTATGAGTTTGTCTTGTCAGTCGCCGCTTGCGTCTTATTATCGGTTGCTTCGTGCGACTTACCGGCCTCTTCATTCTTTTTATCGGCCGCCGCTTGCGTCTTGGACGGCTTCGGGTGCGGCTTCTTCGCCATCTCCTCTTCAAAGCACGCCTGCAGCTCGGCAAGCTTTCGGGGATCGTCGAGCGCCACTTTGTTTTGGAGATATTGCTCGACGATCTTCTCCCATTGCGGTTCCGTCTTTTGCAACCGCATCGACCGGACCGCCTGCTTGACGAGACGGCGTTCCTTGGCGTTGGTGTACGTGTCCTTGTATTGCTGCGCCTGGTCGAAGTCCAGATGATCGAATACGGCGCGGAATATTTCGGCCGTCATGCGCGCGTCGTCCAGCGCCCGATGCGCCGAGCCGGCGGGCGTTATGCCGAGATCGGCCATCGCTTTCTCCACGCTGACGTCGTTCGTCAGGTTGCGATACCGCAAAAATCCCTTTAACAAGTCAAAATATTTCGCGGCCAGCCATCGGGAATCGTCCAGTTTATGCATTCGCGTATCCAGCACGATGCGCTTGATATCTTCTCCGCCCCAGGTGACGAGCAAATATTCGCCGCTTCGGTCCAGCCATGCGCAAAAGTCCGCGATAACCTTGGGAAAACGGGGCGCGCGGTCGATCTCTGCCTGAGGGATGCCGGTCTTTTTCCGGATGAAGCTGTTCAGCTTGGAAAAATAAACGGGCTTGATCAGAGAGGTAAACTCGTCTGTCTTCCGCAAGGAGGAGTCGAGCCGGACCGCTCCGATCTCGATCAGTTCCATCGGCAGATCGCTTGCAAATTTGCGGCCGTTAAATTCAATGTCCAGCACAATGTAATCCACGATGCAGGCCTCCGTATCGTTCAATTCACGCTTTCTATTGTAACAGAAATGAAGTCGGGATGGCGAAACCGGGAGTAAGACTAATCGCCGCCGCCCCCCACCGCCATCACCACCGCCGCCGCTGTCCCCGCCGTTGTCGCTGCCGCTATCCCAACCGCCGCCCCCGCCGTAACCGCCCCCGCCGTGGCCGCCGGAGCGGGAGGCGGGCTTTGCCAGCGGGATGGCGTTCCAGATGCGGTACTGCTCCTGAATGGCGGATATCGCTGCGGGCTGAAGCAGCGGAACAACGGACAGCAAGTCCGAATCGGTCTGCCGCAGCTGTTGGATAAACGACGGACTGACGCCGGTAATAAGCGCTGCCTGCGCATGCCGCTCCAGCGAGTCCCTGTCGATGGTGTCGGGATCTGTTTTTCTTCAACTGCCGTCTCCAGCGCCGGATCGCGTAGTAGTATGCCAAAGATTCGCTGTTCAAATTATGCCTCGGAAGACGCCACAGCAAAATAAGCGAAGCCAAAACAAGCAGCATGAGCCGGTCGAAAACCTCGTTATCGACGATGTATGCGCCGGCAAACAGGCTTCCGAGCAATACGGCGGCCGTATAGCCTTTGTGCCCGGTAACGAGAATCGAGACCCGGTTCTTGTCGACGTCATTAAACATAAAAAAATTCCAGTCCAGTTTGGCAAAATCGGCATAGTTCCTTGCCGTCCGGCGGAATGTACGCTTCGAAAAATTCGATGCCTCCGTGACCGAGCGTTTCGACGTATCGTTCCGTTCCGTTCATTTCCCGGTGGAAATTGTATGTAACGATTTCTTCGATATACAGATCGCCGTCCGGCATGATGTAGGCGCGCGCATCAACACGGTCGACGGAATACAAGTCCGATGTTGTCGTGCATCCGGCCAGAAGCATACTTGGGTCGGGGCAAAACGATGCCGGAATACGAAATAGATGCGAGGAAACGCCGGATAGTACGGATGAAGCGGGATTTGCGCAGAAGGCGGTTCAGAAACGGTCACGAAGGCCGTGTAAGACGCTCGAGCCGTTCCAGATTGAGGTAAGCTTCTTCGTCCGACTGGCCGCACATTTCGGGGGAGGGGCGCAGACTTGTGCAGACGGATGGCCGCTCGGGCTTGCCGAATAGCCGGCAGCGGTTGTCTGCCGTCAATTGCGCGCAGCGGACGCCGGCCGGTTTGCCTTCCGGCATGCCCGGGATCGGAGAGGAGATGGAGATGACGATGCAGCATGCGGCACATCCGACACGGCAATCCATAACGGCATACCTCCTCGGTTCGGTTTAACACGTTCGGGCCATAAACGATTAACGGGGCCAATTATTAAGCGGGTTGATTAGCTGGCCATCATTTTTTGAGTCTCTTGTATACATTTTCCACATTTTATAAAATAAGTCCAGCAGGTTCGTCGGTTTTAGGGCGAAAGTCCGGGCGGCAACAGCTTGAGCCGTTCGGCCGACCGTGCTGATAACGGGTACGTCATCAAGCCGAAGGGCCAAATCGCAGCTGCCGACGGGCTGAGCACGATTGCCGTAGCCGTTAGGCCGTTAGGCGGCGCGAACGAACGGTATAGTTACGGAAGAAGAAGATTTTGGTTTTGTCGCGGTCAAGTTTTTTTCAGACTTTTGGTTTATAAGCGGTTAGATTTATGCCGATCCCGGCATCTACAATAGTGGGAGCGGAAGGGGGAGTAGCAGGATGGACGAATCGTTCGCGGCGGACGACAGTACGCTTGCGGCGCAAGCCCGCGAGGGCGATCATGCTGCATTTTACGAGCTGGTCAGACGCCACCGTGCCCGGGCTTGCGGCATCGCGCGGTCGATTATGAGGGACGATCATTTGGCGGAAGACATTGTCCAGGAGGCGCTCATCCGGGCGTTTCTTCATTTGGGTACTCTTGCGGATACCGGACGGTTTCTTCCCTGGTTCCATCGGATCGTGCGGACGCAGGCGCGGATGAAGCTGAGACGGGGCGGCCTGTATCGTCGCGAGCTGCCATTAACCGTCCTGGCCCCGCGGTTTTCGCGTGACGATCCGGGGTATTGGAACCAAGTGGACGGCAAGCTGTTCCATACGGAGGAACGTTTTGCCGAACCGTTCGGAGCTGCGGACGAACCTTCTGCGGAACTGATGCGCAAGGAGATGCTGGCTGCCATTGTCGGACTGCTCGATTGTCTGAACCGGAAGGAACGCGACATATTCGAGGCTCATTTCTTTCGCGAGCTGTCTCCGAAGGAAATTGCCGAATGCTTTCGCACGTCGCCCGCCTATATTTATAACAGCTTGTCAAAGGCGAGGAACAAGGTGCGAAACGAGAGACTGCGCGTATATGTCCGGGATTATGTGGCACAGCGACGGATCGAGGGATTGCCCGTTCGCCGCATGCTGGATGCCTCCATCATTCGCTTCCATTAATTTGTACGGAGGGGATTGCGTATGGAACAGCCGGTGCTGGCATACAAGCCGAGAACGGTCATCGGCGGTTTGAAACGGAAGTTGAACTTGCGGGAAAATGAAGAACAGCGGCTTATACCGCAGCTTTACACCCAATGGGAAAGGCGCCGCGGCGAATTGGCCGACGCGGTGCCCGGACGGACGTTCGGGGTGGAAATATATCCCGAAAAGCCGGATTTCAACCCGCACGTCGACCATTTTCATTATTTGGCCGGCGCGGAGATAACAGGGGAACATGAGCTGCCGGAAGGGATGGAAGCGTTCGTCGCCGAAGCGGGCACGTATGCGGTCTTTACTTATCGCGGGAAAATGGACGGTATCGGTGCGTTTATCAGCGAGGTTTACCAAGAGTGGTTCCCCCGGTCCGCGTACCGTCCAGGCTGTTACGATCTGGAAGTGTACGACGAGCGGTTTCGGGGACCCGATGACGAGCGGTCCGTCATGGAGTTTTGGGTGCCGGTTATCTATACGAAGCCGCATCATTGCGGAATTTATGAAAGCACTTGGACAACTGCCGCACAAGCGGTCCGGGAAGCGATCAAATTTACGGGAAAGAAGGACGTTTCGCTCGTCGATGTGATGGGCTATACCGGGCATGCATTCCGCATTAACATTCGCGATGGCGATGTCCACGTTTCCGGGCCGACCGCGTGGCATTGGGGACCGGTGCTGACGGAAGGGCTGCTCAACCTCGGCATTCGCGCCTCTTACTTGGGCGAGCTGAATTTTACGCCACCGACGCCCGAGCAGCTCGGTGATGCCATCGCCAAAGTGCAGCGCAGCATCGACCGGGGCGTTCCGGCGGTCGCCTGGGATCTGTTCATCCCGGAGTTCGGCGTCATTTTCGGTTACGACGACGAGAAGCAGGAGTTTCATGCCAAGGATGTCGGCAAGGAAGGGACGCTGCCGTACCACAAGCTCGGCCGGGGCGAGGTCGGCGAACTTTTCGTGCTGACGATGGACGAATGGTTCGAGGTCGATAAACGGACCGCTTTGGCCGGTGCGCTGCAAATCATTATTGATCATGCCCGCATCCAGGATCGTACGTTTCCCGAGTACCGGAACGGCCTTGCCGGTTTCGATGCCTGGATCGGGGCATTCCGCAAAGGCGCCGTCGACGTGTTCGGCAACGCCTACAACACGGCGGTCGTATGCGACGCGCGGGCCTATGCGGTGAAATTTCTCGAACAAATTGAGCAGCAGTGGAACGGTCCGGAGCCGGAACAACGCGAAGTATCCCGGCTTGCCGGAGAGGCTGCGGCTCATTACCGGACCGTATACGAGGCGCTGGCCGAGCTGCCGCCGCTGTATCCGTTTCCGCAAGGCGGCAATCCGGACATCGCCGCTAATGCGGAATATTCCATTGCGGTGCTGGAACGCGCCAAAGCCGCCGAAGAACGAGGCGTAGCCGTACTGGAACGGATGCGTGACGCGCTCGGCGGTTGACCGGGAACGGGCGGTTCCGTGTGAAGCCGCCAAGTGCGTCCCCGCGGGTGTCCGTTTGGAGTTGCTTAGTGCGTCCCTGTGGGTATTCGTATGGAGCTGTCTAGTGCGTCCCCGCGGGTATCCGTAAGGAGTTGCCTAGTGCGTCCCCGCGGGTATCCGTGTGGAGCTGTCTAGTGCGTCCCCGCGAGTATCCGTGTGGAGCTGCTTAGTGCGTCCCTGTGGGTGTCCGTTTGGAGCTGCTTAGTGCGAACCTGCATGCTTGGTGGTGCGAGAGGATGGGGGTGGTCGCCCCCTCCTACTCGATTTTAATCGCAATTCATTGTACAACATACAGTAGAATGTCCGATAACGGGCTTATAATCGGCGTTTCATTGTAAAATATGCAATAGAATAGGCCGAAACACCGGAATTAAGCGCTTTGGACGACAACCTATTGTACAAAATACAATGAAGTGCCCGAATAAGGGAGGCCAAACGGTATTCCGTTGTACAGAATACAATAGGAACGGTCGCACCTCGGGTAGGAGCATGCGTATGCGATCCATTTCACCATTGTAATTAAGCGATGCCCATGCCCAGCCAATCCATTTTTGCTTTAAAATGAGCGAGTACTCACTTCCCAAACGCACGGTCGATCGCATATAATGAAGAAAATGAGTGATTACTCACTTCGAAAGGATGTGTCTTTCATGGTTGCGAGCGTTGCAGGAAATGCCGCCTCCGCCTCTTCCCCGGTTGTGGAGATTCGCGATTTGACGCGCAAATACGGGGAGCGCACGATTCTGGAACGTATAACGCTGCAGGTCGGGCGCGGCGAATTGTTCGGATTGCTCGGCCCCTCCGGCTCCGGCAAGACGACGCTGATCAAGCTGATTACCGGCATCGAGAAGGCGGACGGCGGGACCGTCCATGTTTTCGGCGAACGGATGCCCCGTCTTGCCTTGCTCGGCCGGTTCGGGTATATGGCGCAATCGGACGCGCTGTATAACGAACTGACCGCACGCGAAAATCTGCTCTTTTTCGCCTCGCTTTACGGATTGTCCGGCGCCCGTCGCCAAGAGCGCATACAGGCAGCGATGCGCATCGTCGATCTGACCGATCATATGAACAAACCCGTCGCCGCCTATTCCGGCGGGATGAAGCGGCGGCTGTCGCTTGCCATTGCGCTTTTGCACGATCCGGAACTGCTTGTGCTCGACGAGCCGACGGTCGGCATCGATCCGTTATTGCGGCAATCGATATGGAAGGAGCTGTTCGCCCTGCGGGATCGGGGGACGACGATCATCCTGACGACGCATGTCATGGATGAAGCGGACAAATGCGACCGGATCGGCCTGATTCGGAACGGCCGCCTGACAGCCGTCGATTCTCCGGAGGCGCTCAAGACGCAGAGCGGGGCGGCTACGCTCGAAGAGGCATTCATTGTTCTCGGGGGAGGGGATCAAGCATGAGAACGCGTGCGCTCGCCATTCGGATCATTCGCCAATTTGTTCGCGACAAGCGTACGATGGCGTTGATTTTTCTCGCCCCGCTGCTTGTATTGACGCTGGTTCATTTTATTTTTAACGGCCAGCCGGTCACTCCGGACATCGGTACGGTTCAAATGCCGGAGCAATTGAACCGGCAGCTTGCGGACGCCGGCGCCCGTGTCGTTTTCTATGACAGTCCGGATGATGCGGAGCAGGCTCTGAAGGAAGGGGAATTGGATGCCGTCCTGTCGTTTTCTGATGGAAAGCCGGCGATCGTGCTGGAAGGCAGCGATCCTTCGATGAGTAAAGCCGTTCTGCTCTTGATGCAGCAGGTTATGCAGAACCAGGCCCCGGCGTTTCAGCCGGATATAACGTATTTGCACGGCAATGCGGATCTGTCTTCGTTCGATTCGTTCGGACCGGTGCTGATCGGATTTTTTCCTTTTCTTCGTCTTTCTCATTGCCGGCATTTCCCTTCTGCGCGAGCGCACGACCGGAACGCTGGAAAGATTGCTGGCTACGCCGATTCGTCCGGCCGAAATTGTCGGCGGGTATCTGCTGGGCTTCGGCGTGTTCACCCTGCTCCAATCGACGCTGATCACCTCTTTCTCGGTTGGTGTGTTAGGGATGTACATGGCCGGTTCCTTCTGGCTCGTGCTGCTGATCAACCTGCTGCTCACTTTGACGGCGCTGACGCTCGGCACGCTGCTCTCGACTTATGCCGGCAGCGAACTTCAGATGATTCAGTTCATTCCGCTTGTCATCGTGCCGCAAGTGTTTTTCTCCGGGCTGTTCCCGCTGGACTCGATGAGTCCCTGGCTGCAGAAGCTGAGTTATATCATGCCGCTCTTCTACGGCGCGGACGCGATGAGGGGCGTCATGATTCGCGGGGAAGGGATCGGCTCGATTCAGCTCGACATCTATGTGCTGCTCGGCTTCTCCGCCGTCTTCGCGCTGCTCAATATTGTTGTTTTGCGGAAACAGCGAGCGATATAATGATGATGAAAAGGAACGGTTTTTCAGAAGGACCGATAAGGAGTTAGGTAAAATGACGAAACCGCTGGAGCCTTGGATGGAGGAGCTGCTTCATGGCGATTCCGGAGCCAGAATGACGGAAAAACAAGCCCGAATTTTCAAAGCGGCTATCGATGTGTTCGCGGAAAAAGGCTATGCGGCGTCTTCGACGAGTGAAATCGCGCAGCGGGCCGGCGTGGCGGAGGGGACCATTTTTCGCCATTACAAAACCAAGAAAGATTTGCTGCTGTCGATCGTGACGCCCGCGATGGTGAAGCTGCTGGCTCCGTTCGTGGTGCGGGAAATACGGGAAGTGCTGGATTCCGATTATGAAAGTTTCGACCAGTTCCTGAGAGCGATGATCGACAACCGAATCGCATTCCTGAACCAGAATCGCAGCCTGTTCAAAATAATCGTTCAGGAAATTCCGTTTCATCCCGATCTTCAGGAGCAGTTGGAACATCTCATATTCTCCCAGGTGAAAGGCAAGCTGGACGCCATCGTGAGCAAGTTCAAGGCCGAGGGGAAATTGATCGACCTGCCTTCTTTGACGATTATAAGGCTCACCGCGTTTTCCATCCTCGGTTATGTCGTGCTTCGTGACATCGTCGGAAGACGGGATGAATCGAAATGGGATGATGAGCTCGAACGCGAAGCGACGATCAATTTTATTATGAAAGGGTTGGCGCCGTAAAGCAGCCTTGTTTCTCAAATATTCCCGAGCACGTGTTCCAGCTCGTCCCATTGGCCGGCCGTCCACAGCATTTCGCGGGCGAACCGGTGCGGAGCGGTGCTAAACCGATCCATGCCGGGACGAATCCACCAGAACGATTCGACGAGCCAGGCGTGCCGTACGGCATGCAGCAGCCGGCCTTTCGCCAGCGGCCGAATTTGCCGGTATCCTTCGGCAAGCGCGGCGGCCGCTTCCCGGCGGAAGGCGCCGCGATCCAGCGTTAACGACAGAACGGCCCGTCCGAGATCGAGCATCGGATGCGAATAGCGGACGCGGTCGAAATCGACGATGGCGGCCAGCTTGTCCGACTCGAACAGCAAATTGTCGGCCCACAGATCGAGGTGGGTCCAGCCCGGGCATTCGTCCGCCCATTCGCCCGGAACGAGCCGCCCGATTATGCTCCGTTGAAGCTGCAGCGCTTGCAGCGTCGCCGCCGGTGCGCCGGCGGCTTCTTCCTGCCGCTGCTCCCACTTCTTCATCAAGCCAGGCAGGTCAACGGTCCACAGCGGCTGTGCCGGACGTTCCTCCGCCGCCGCGGCAAGATTTCCATCATTCCAGACGGCATGCATGAAAGCTGCGGCGGCGCCGAGGCTGCGCATTTGCTCCGGGGTAGCCTTGCCGGCCGGGACCATCCTTCCCGGACAGCCGGTCATAACGACGAACATCCGGCCCGAAGCCGTCCGGTGCAGCAGCCGCTGTCCGCCGGCTTCCAGCAATGCCGGGCAGGCGCCTCCCGCTTGGCGGAACGCCGCTTGCAGGCGAAGCGCCTGGCCGATTTCCCGCCAAACGGTCTCCTGATGCTTGCGGTACCGCTCCGGATGATAGCTCTTGACGAACAGCGGTCCGGCATTCGTCTGCAGCATCCATTTCTCGTTCATATACCCCCGGCGAATCGGCCTCGAGCCGGCAATGGCGATATTCCACTCGGCACGCATCACGTCGGCGATCTCTTGCAGCAAATCGCGGCTCATCGTTTTCCCCTCCTCGTTTCGAGTATTTATTTCGGAGCGGAGCGTCTTCATTCCTTCAACGGTTTTCGCCTGCGGCATTTTCGGCCGCTTTTTTATCGGTTTGACATGAAACCAAAAGGTTTCGTATAATGGGAACGGCGATATGAAACCAAATGGTTTCGCATAATCGGTTTGACGATAGGAAACCGACAGCGAAAACCGTCAAGATGAGGAGGAACGAGCAATTGGACAGCCATAAAGGAACCGCTTTGCCGGATATCCGCCATACGCTGGTCATAAACGCGCCAATCGACAAAGTTTGGGACGCCGTTGCGACGTCGGAGGGCATCGCCGCCTGGTTTATGCCCAATACGTTCGAGCCCGTGCTCGGTTATGAATTTATTTTGGAAGCCGGCCCGTTCGGCCAATCGCCGTGCAAAGTAATCGAATTGGATCCTCCGAACCGTCTGTCGTTCCGGTGGGATAAAGATTGGACGGTCACGTTCGCGCTGGAGGCAGACGGGGACAAGACGGTATTCACGCTTATCCATTCCGGCTGGGACGCGGATACGGTCACCAAGTTCAATCAATCGCATACGGACGTGCGGGAGCGGATGGATCAGGGCTGGGGCGGACTCGTGCGGAAGCTGGCGCAATACGCGGAGGGCTGAGATGCGCGCTGCCAAGCCCCAATATGACGTATTCCAGGCGATCGCCGATCCGACCCGGCGCGAGCTGTTAAAACTGTTGGCCGACCGCGAATTGCCGGTGACCGCCATCAGCGTCCGCTTTCCGATGAGCCGGACGGCCGTTTCCAAGCATCTGCGCGTGCTGTCGGAGGCGGGGCTGGTGAAGGGGCGAAAGTCGGGGAGGGAGATGCGGTACCGGCTCGAGCCCGAGCCGTTGCTGGAGCTCAAGCGATGGCTTGCCTATTACGAGCGGTTTTGGGCCAATAAGTTGGCGGCCTTGCAGCGTTATGTGGAAACGAAAGACGATGCGGCCGGGGGAGAGGAAGAACAATCCGGCGCCAATTTTTGAGGCTTGCCCGTAGTCGTCGCAGGACGGCTTCGGGCAAGCTTTTTTGTGCGGTACGGTCGATGCTTCGGTCCGTTTTTGCGTAAGAGGAGGCCGATTCGGGTATAAGTTGCATGCCGGAAAGTGCGGATCATCTCGAAATGACTGCAAATAACGGCAGAACGCAGCTCTATTGGCCGGATCCTTTCATCGCGGGTTCGGGGCATGCGCGCGCGTGAGGAATATTGCGACTTTGGCGGAATCCAATTTTTGCTGGACAACGAACGGGAGATGCACTAGTATTTTGTTTAATTAGAACATTATATGTTCGAAATAAACAAATAAAGGAGCGGTCGGCGATCATGTCCAATAAGGTAAGGATGAACCGCATGTTCAGCGAACGGGGCAAATGCTTCGACGTCGCGATCGACCACGGTTTTTCAATGAGCACTCCTTCTTGTCCGGCATTGAAAATATGAAACAGGCGGTCGAAACGATCGTTCGGGCAGGACCCGACTGCGTGCAGCTGAGCGCAGGCCAGGCGCGCCTTCTGCAAGAGATTCCCGGCAAGCGCAAGCCCGGTCTCGTCTTGCGGACCGACGCGGCCAACATCTACGGCAGCGCGCTGCCAAGCGTGCTGTTCAGCGAGCTGATCGACCGCGCCGCCGAGCAGGCGGTGCAGCTCGACGCGGTGGCGGTCTGCGTCAATCTGCTGCTGCTGCCCGGCCAGCCGGAGCTGCACCGCCAATGCGTCCGCAACGTGATGATGCTCAAGACCGAATGCGAGCGCTACGGCATGCCGCTGATGGTGGAGCCGCTCGTCATGCTCCCGAACGAGGCGAAGGGCGGCTACATGGTCGATGGCGACATCCGCAAATTATGCCGCTCGTCCGGCAGGCGGTGGAGCTTGGAGCCGATATCATCAAGGCCGACCCGTGCGACGATGTGACCGAGTATCACCGCGTAATTGAAATCGCTTCCGGAGTGCCGGTGCTGGTGCGCGGCGGCGGCAGAGCCGGCGATCGGGAAATTATCGGGCGGACGGTAGAACTGATGAAGCAGGGCGCATCGGGGATCGTATACGGGCGCAACGTAATCCAGCACCCGAATCCGGCCGGCATGACCGCGGCGCTGATGGCGGTCGTCCATGAAGGCGCTTCCGCGGAGGAGGCGCTCGCCATACTGGAAAGGGGAGACGTCCGATGAAGAAGCGCATTATCCGATTCGGCGTCATCGGCTGCGGCCTGATGGGCAAGGAGTTCGCCAGCGCGGCGGCGCGCTGGTGCCATCTGACGGATATGGACGTCGAGCCGCGTATCGTCGCAGTAAGCGATCCCGTCCCTGCCGCCGCCCAGTGGTTCAAGGACCGGGTGCCGACGGTGGAGAACGTCTATTCGGACTACCGGGAGCTGCTCGCCGATTCGTCTGTAGAGGCGGTATATTGCGCCGTTCCGCATCATTTGCATGAACGGATTTACATCGACATCGTCAAGGCGGGCAAGCATCTGCTCGGCGAGAAGCCGTTCGGCATCGACCGGGAAGCGAACGCCGCCATTCAGGCCGCGATTGATGCGCATCCCGGGGTCATTGTCCGCTGCTCGTCGGAGTTCCCGTTCTTTCCCGGGGCGCAGCAAATCATCCGGTGGGTAGGGGAAGGCCGGTTCGGCCGCATTATCGAGGTAGAAGCGGGGTTCTGGCATTCCAGCGACCTGGACCCGACGAAGCCGATCAACTGGAAGCGCCGGACGGCCACGAACGGCGATTACGGCTGCATGGGCGATCTGGGCATGCATGTGCTGCATCTGCCGCTGCGCTTCGGCTGGAAGCCGGCCAGCGTTCGGGCCTTGCTTAGCAAGATTATGGAGGAGCGGCCGGACGGCGAAGGCGGGACGGCCCCTTGTGAGACGTGGGACAATGCGATACTGGCATGCGAGGTGAAGACGGCCGATCAGCAGTTCCCGATGCTGCTGTCGATGAAGCGGATCGCGCCGGGTCATGCGAATACATGGTTTATCCGCATTTGCGGAACCGCTTTCTCGGCCGAATTTTCGACGAAAAATCCGAAGCAGGTCGCGTCGCTCCCGTACGAGCCGGGCGGAGAGCAAGCCTGGCACGTCGCCGATGCGCCTTACCGGTCGGCCTACGGGACCATTACCGGCTCCATCTTCGAATTCGGTTTTTCCGATTCGATTTTGCAGATGTGGGCGGCGTTTTGCGACGAGATCGCGCATCCCGGCAAGATGCGGCAGCCGTTCCGCTGCGCCACGCCGGAAGAGGCGGCGGACAGCCATCGCGTCTTCACCGCCGCGCTCGAATCGGAACGCACCGGCGCCACGATCGCGATAGACTGGAGGAATTGAGCGATGAGTGCGGGCAAGGCGGATATCGTCGTCGCCGGACATATCTGTCTGGACATTATTCCGGACATGCAGCAGAGCGGCGGAAGCGTCGAGGGGATGCTGACCCCGGGCAAACTGACGCAGGTCGGGCCGGCGCTTGTCGCGACCGGCGGCGCGGTCTCCAATACCGGACTGGCGCTGCATCGGCTCGGCTTTCCGGTGCGGCTTATGGGCAAAATCGGAAACGACGGCTTCGGCAAAACGATTGTCGAGGTGTTGGAAAGCTACGGGAACGGACTGGCGGACGGCCTGATCGTCGCCGAAGGCGAGCACAGCTCTTATTCGATCGTCATCAGCCCGCCGGGCGTAGACCGTATTTTCCTGCACGCGACAGGGGCGAACGATACGTTCCGGGCGGCGGATGTGCGTCCGGAAATGCTGGCGGGCACCCGGCTGTTCCATTTCGGCTATCCGCCGCTGATGCGCCGGATGTACGAACGCGGCGGCGAAGAGCTGGAGCGTCTTCTGTCCGGCGCCAAGTCGGCGGGGCTGACCGTATCGCTCGATCTGGCCAGGCCCGATCCCGGCTCGCCGGCCGGGCGCGCGGACTGGCGTTCCATTCTGGCCCGGACGCTGCCGCATGTCGATGTGTTCATGCCGAGCTATGAAGAAATCTTGTTTATGCTGCGGCCGGATCGGTACCAGGCGCTTGCGCGGGAGTACGGTTCGGAGGCGCTGCTTCGTTATGCGGACGGGGAAGAGCTGTCGCGGCTTGCCGGCGAGCTGCTCGGGATGGGTGCCGCCGTCGTCGCCTTGAAGCTCGGCGAATACGGGCTATATGTCCGTACGACGGACGATCCTGCCCGGCTGTCCGCGATGGGCCCGTGCGCTCCGCAGGCGGCGGCAGCCGCAGGCTGGACCGGAAGGGAGCTGCTCGCACCCTGCTTCCGGGTCGAGACGGCGGGAACGACCGGCGCCGGCGACTGCACGATCGCGGGTTTCCTTGGCGGATTGGCGCAAGGGCTCGCCCTCGAGCAAACGCTGCTCTGCGCCGTCGGCACCGGCGCCTGCAACGTCGAGCGCGCCGACGCCGTAAGCGGCGTGCCGGCGTGGAGCGAGGTGCGGCGCCGGATCGCCGCAGGCTGGCCGCAGCGCGAGCGCACCGTTCCGCTGTCCGGCTGGCGGCGGATCGACGCAGGCGATGGCGCCAGTCTGTACGAGAAAGGTTAGCTGGCGTCCGGCCCCGTTGCTTTGCGCCGGGATAATGTCCGGCCGCGGTCAAGTCGCGCCAACGCGCCGTGACACCATCGTCCAGCCGCGGTCAAGCCGCATCAACGCGCCGTGACTCCGCTGTTCGGTGCGGCCAAGTCGCGCCAACGCGCCGGATTCCGCTGTTCGGTGCGGTCAAGCCGCGTCAACGCGCCGTGACTCCGCTGTTCGGTACGGTCAAGCCGCGCCAACGTGCGGATTCCGCTGTCCGGCCGGCCTCCATCGATGGCGGGGCATACGGCGGGGCGGCCGGCGGGGGAAGAGCGTCACAAGGGCATTTAAATTTTGAAGGAGGGGTAGAAGCATGACATTGAAGCGAAGCGAAGTGCGCAAGGCGCAGGCGAGAGCGGCCGACATGCTGGCCGCGGCGGGCATTGCGGTCACGCCGTCCGAGCGGGACAGCCTGGAGGTGGCCGGATTCGGTCTCGGGTCGCTGGAACGCGAAGGGCTGCAGTTGATCACTTATATCAATACCGACCGTTACTGCGCCAAGGAACTGGTCCTGTTTCCCGGTCAGACTTGCCCCGAGCACCTGCATCCCCCGGTCAACGGCGAACCCGGCAAAATGGAGACGTTCCGCTGCCGCTCCGGTCTTGTCTATCTGTACGTCGAAGGAGAACCGTCCCGGAACATTCAGGCCGTCGTCCCCGCCGAAAGCAAGGCGTATTATACGGTATTTCACGAAATCGCGCTCCGTCCCGGGGAGCAGTACACGATTCCGCCCGGCACCAAGCATTGGTTTCAGGGCGGCCCGAACGGCGCGGTCGTCTCGGAATTTTCCAGCACGAGCCGGGACGAATTCGATATTTTCACCGATCCGCGAATTGTAAGAATGCCCGTTATCGAGGAAGACGAAGAGCGAAGCACATAGAAGAAAGCGAGGCCGAAGCGGCATCCGTCACGCTTCCGGCGCCAGGCCCGGGAGCCGGAAGCGTGACGGCTTGAGCCGCATGCTGCATCGCAGCAAGCGCTCTTTGCGCGCGGTCAGGCGGACCGCTTCGGCCGGAGCAGCCCGGCCGGTAAGCGCATGGCTGCGCGTATGGCCAGCCCCCCTTATCCGGCCGGAATCGTCACGGCAAAGGGAGGCTGCTGCGGCGGCGCTGCAGGCCCGTTTCATGACAGATCGACCCTAAAACCCTCGCCGCGCAACGTCCGGATCATCCGGCGCTTCTTGCCCTCAGGTTTGTCCCTAAGGCAACGAATATATACCTTCGCCTGTTGCTCTTCCTGCCGAATTCATATCCCCCGCCCTTGTCCCACATGACCGCCCAGCCGAGGGCGATGCCGCGGTCCAGCCATCGATCGTTTCACAATGCGATAATCACAATACGATAATTCACAATATGGTAAGTCACAATCCGCTAATTCACAACACGGCAATTCCTTTTCTATGATCCTATTACGCGCCTTTCTAGCATCAAGCTGCATCTTCACGTAATATAGAAGGGAGATGCAGCATGGATCGAAATGGAGGAGAAGGAACAAAATATGAAAAAATCGATAATCAGCTGGATAGCGGTATTGTTCGCATTGCTGCTTGCGGCCGTTATGGCCGGTTGCGGCTACGTCGGAACGGCTTTTGAAGGAAAGACCGTATCCGAGACCGTCGCCCTGGAAGGGGTCGATACGATACGAATCGAGGCGGGCGGCACGGACGCCGTGCTGGCTGCCGGGGGAAAGACGGAGAGCTGCTCGCCGAGATGGTGACGTACGGCAAAGGGCCGGAATTGAACGTGTCCGAACGCGACGGCGTCGTCACGATCGCAATCGACAAGCCTGCCGGACTTTCGGTTGGCAGGCAGCCCCGATTGGCCGTGTCTCTACCCGACAACTATGAAGGTGCGGTCGAGATCGAGAGCGGCAGCGGCGATGTGACGGCCGATAACCTGACCGCAGGCGATCTGACGTTCGACAGCGGCTCTGGCGATTTCGAGGTAAAATCGCTGAAAGCCAGCCGCATCGACGGCCGAACGTCCAGCGGGAATATTCGGATAGACGCCGCGGAGAGCGGCGGAGATATTGCATTATCGACATCGAGCGGCGAGATCCGGCTGCAAAAGCGGAGAGCGGCGGCGGCATCGCGCTGAATGCTTCGAGCGGGGACATCGAATTGAACGCCGCCGGTAGCGCCGGCGACATCAAACTGTCGACGTCGAGCGGAGATATCGAGCTGGAGCTGGCGAACAGCTTGGGCGATATCGATTTGTCGACAGCGAGCGGGGATGCGTCCGTTCAATTTGCCGGCGAGCGTCCCGGTATGCGGCTCGATCTGGAGTCTGCGAGCGGCTCGAAGACGGTCGCGTTCGAGCTGCGGGATCTGGAGCAGACGAAGCGGACGTTGAAAGGCATTTACGGCGACGGTTCCCGCACGCTCAAAATCCGCACGCAGTCCGGAGACATCTCGGTCCGTTGACAGACCCTTAAACGTTTCCCGACCCGAAAAGTTTCAGTATACGGTGCGAATCGTTTTCGTGCGAGTCATGGTAAAGAGAAAAAGCGAACATGCATCTTCGGCTCCACACCGACAGTGGTTCCGGAGATGCTTTCGTTATGTTTGCGGTACGGCACTCGGCTGTCAAATGGCCGTGTCGTCGTGCTAACGGAAGGAGCCCGCAGCGCCTGCGAAAATGACGATTGCAGTTTGGACGCAAACCGGTATAATTACTGGTGTTATTATTGGATATTGCCGGATGGTCCGGACCGGTTTCGGACGCTCCGGATACGTATGAGCAGTGGCGCGAACAGCCGCCTTATTCTGTCAAACAAAGGGGATGGGATGAACGACATGACGAGCCAACCGATTATCCGCTTCGAGCGGGTAACCGTTCAGTATGACGACGATCCGCCCGTACTGCGGGACGTCAGCTTCGAAATCGAACGGGGCAAATTTTATACGCTGCTCGGCCCTTCCGGCTGCGGCAAAACGACAATTCTGCGCCTGATCGCCGGCTTCATCGAACCGACGCAAGGAAATATTTATTTCAACGGGACCGTCGTCAACCGCGTGCCCGCCGAGAAGCGTCAGGTTAACACGGTGTTTCAGGACTACGCGCTGTTCCCGCATCTGAACGTTTTTGAAAATGTCGCCTTCGGCCTGCGGGTGAAAAAAATGAAGTCGGCCGACATCAAGGTCAAAGTGCGGGAAGCGCTGCGGTTCGTCAACCTCGACGGCTACGAGACGCGCCGCATTTCGGAAATGTCCGGCGGGCAGCGTCAGCGCGTCGCGATTGCCCGGGCGATCGTCAACCGGCCGGAAGTGATTTTGCTGGACGAGCCCTTGTCCGCGCTCGACCTGAAGCTGCGCACCGAAATGCAGTACGAGCTGCGGGAGCTGCAGCGCCGTCTGGGCATTACCTTCATCTTCGTCACCCACGACCAGGAAGAGGCGCTCGCGATGTCGGACGAAATTTTCGTGCTGAACGAAGGGATCATTCAGCAAAGCGGCACGCCGACCGACATCTATGACGAGCCGATCAACCGGTTCGTGGCCGATTTCATCGGCGAGTCGAATATCGTGCCGGGCCGGATGACCCGCGATTATCTGGTCGAATTCGCCGGCAAGCCGTTCGAATGTGTCGACCGCGGATTGACGCCGAACGAGCCGGTCGAGGTCGTCATCCGCCCCGAGGATTTGGAAATTACGTCGCCGGAGCAGGGCAAGCTGCGCATAAAGGTCGATTCCCAGCTGTTCCGCGGCGTTCATTACGAGATTCTCGGCCACGACGAAGCGGGCAACAAGTGGCTCGTCCATTCGACGAAGAAGGCGACCGTCGGCGAAGAGATCGGCCTCACCTTCGAGCCGGAAGCGATCCACGTCATGCGGTTCGGCGAGACGGAAGACGAGTTCGACAAACGGTTGGAAGCGTACGGAGAGAACGGTCATGTCAAGTAATACCCGAAATCTGTACCTCATTCCGTACGTCGCCTGGATCGCGCTGTTCGTCGTCGCGCCGATTCTGCTTATCGTCTATTATTCGTTCTTCGATGTGGAAGGACAGCTTACGCTCGATAATTACGCCCAATTTTTTACGCCCGTCTATTTGCGCATGACGCTCAGCTCGTTCTGGTACGCTTTTCTGATTACCGCGTTTTCGCTGCTGGTCGCGTACCCGACTGCCTACTGGCTCACCCGGACGAAGCATAAACGGCTGTGGCTCATGCTGATTATATTGCCGAGCTGGATCAATCTGTTGCTGAAGGCGTACGCCTTCCTCGGACTGTTCGGCACATACGGCCTGGTCAACGCGCTGCTGGAGACGATCGGCATCGGCGCGCGGCAAATTTTGTTCACCGACTTCAGCTTTGTGTTCGTGTCGGTTTATATTTTTATTCCGTTTATGGTGCTGCCGATTTTCAATTCGCTGGAAGAATTGAATCCGTCGCTGCTGTATGCGGCGCGCGATCTCGGCGCTTCGCCCTGGACCACGTTCCGGCGCGTCGTCTTCCCGCTGACGCTCAGCGGCGTGAAAGCGGGCTGCCAGGCCGTGTTCATTCCGGCGCTTTCGCTGTTTATGCTGACGCGGCTGATCGCCGGCAACCGGGTCATTACGCTCGGCACGGCGATCGAGCAGCATTTTCTCGTGACGCAGGACTGGGGAATGGGAGCGACGATCGCCGTCTTCCTCGTCATCGTCATGGCCCTTTTCATGATCGCGACGGGCGAGAGGAAGGTGAGAAGAATCCGGTGAGAAGGACAATCAAATGGCCCAATTTATATTTAATCGCCGTCTTCATCGTGCTGTATGCGCCGATTTTGTACCTGGTGTATTATTCGTTCAACAGCGGCGGCACGATGCGCGAATTCGAGGGTTGGACGCTGGCGTGGTACCGCGAGGTATTTGCCGATACCCGGCTGCTCATTATTGTGCTCAATACGCTCGTCATCGCGCTCTTGTCGGCCGCCATCTCGACGATGCTCGGCGTCGTCGGCGCGCTGGCGATCCATCAGGTCAGAAGACGCCGGCGGAAAAATGCGCTGCTGTCTCTCAATAACGTGCTGATCGTCAGCCCGGATGTCATTATCGGGGCGTCGTTCCTCATTCTGTTCACGATCGCCGGCATCCAGCTCGGCTTCTCGTCGGTGCTGCTGTCCCACATCGCGTTCAGCGTGCCGATCGTCGTGCTGATGGTGCTGCCGAAACTGCAGGAGATGAGCCCGACGCTGGTCGACGCGGCGCGCGATCTCGGAGCGAACCGCTGGAATGTGCTGACGAAAGTGACGCTGCCCTGTATCAAGCCGGGCATTATCGCCGGATTTTTCATGGCGCTCACCTATTCGCTCGACGATTTTGCGGTTACCTTCTTTGTGACGGGCAACGGCTTTTTGACGCTGTCGGTGGAAATTTACTCGCGGGCTCGCCAAGGCATTTCGCTGTCGATTAACGCGCTGTCGACGCTCCTGTTCCTCTTCACCATGCTGCTGGTCGTCGGCTATTATCTGATCGATCAGCGGAGCGGCCGGCCCGCCGGAGCGGAGGTGCGCCGATGAAATCGATCGTAAGGCTGTTCGTCGGCGTTTTCGCGGCGGCGTTCGCGCTCATGTACGTGACGTCGCTGCTCAATTCGTCGCAAGGCTATACCGGCGGCAATACGCTCACGATCTATAACTGGGGCGATTATATCGATCCGGAACTCATTACCGAGTTCGAGGAGCAAAGCGGCCTGAAGGTGATCTATCAGACGTTCGATTCGAACGAGGCGATGATGACAAAGGTGGCGCAGGGCGGCACGACGTTCGATGTCGCCATACCGTCGGAATACGCGATCAGCAAGATGAAGGAAGACGATCTGCTGATTCCGCTCGACCACGACAAGCTGCCGAACATGAAATATATCGACGAACGGTTTATGGACCTGCCGTTCGATCCGGGCAACGAATATTCGATTCCGTACTTTTGGGGCACGGTCGGCATCGTCTACAATCCCGACATGCTGGACGGCCGCAAGCTGACGAGCTGGAACGATCTGTGGGATGAACGGCTGCGCAATCAGATTCTGCTCGTGGACGGCGCGCGCGAAGTGATCGGGATGGGGCTGAACAGTCTGGGCTATTCGCTTAACGACACGAACGAGGAGCATTTGCAGGAAGCGAAGCGCAAGCTTGCCGCCTTGACGCCGAATGTGAAGGCGATCGTCGGGGACGAGATCAAGATGCTGATCGCAGGCGAGGAAGCCGCTGTCGGCGTCGTCTGGTCCGGCGACGCGGCAGAGATGATGTGGGAGAACGAGAAGCTGGACTATGTCGTCCCGAAGGAAGGGTCCAATCTGTGGTTCGACAATATGGTCATCCCGCGTACGGCCCGAAACATCGATGGGGCTCACGCGTTCATCAATTTCATGCTCGATCCGGAAGTTGCGGCGCGCAATGCGGAATATGTCGGATACTCCACGCCGAACGCCGCCGCGCTGGAACTATTGCCGGAAGAGATATCGGGCGACGAGCGGTTTTATCCGGACGCCGTGCTGACCGCCAAGCTGGAAGTGTATGAAAATCTCGGAAAACGGATGCTCGCGCATTACAACGATCTGTTTCTGGAATTCAAAATGCATCGAAAATAGCGCCGGCGCGAATCGGCAGACCCCGGACAGGCTGAAACCAAATATGGTATGATAACGAAGACAACAGGATGAGCCGAAACAGCGGTTATCCATGCTGGACGGATTTCAACAGATGGGGCGGTGGATCATGTATGAAGCATGTCGTGACGGTATGGGGAGCGAATTTTCGCACCGAGGAAGAACTGAGAGCATTCGTCGAGCCTGTAAGCCATGACGACGGTGAAACGTTGCCCTCGGAGTTTATGACGCGAAGCGGTATCGGTTGGTTCGATGCGGATTTTATGGAGACCCACTTTATAAACAGCGATGAAGAGCGCAGAATGTTCATCGCGTACATGCATCGGGATTATTCGCCGCACGAGCAATTTGCCGAACATCTGCCAGCCACCTTATACGCCAGCATCGGGCTGTACAATTCCATTATTTTGCTGTACGGCAACGATTCCCCGTCAGGCGCCGTCAACGAACAGCTGTTCCGGATCGCTCGGTCCGGGGCGGCTCCCGGTTCTTCCGCCATCCTGGTGGCGGGAATCGAGTACGAGACTTGAAGCGATGAGAAAGCAAGGGGAGCCGGTTCGGGAACAATCCGGCCCCTTTGCTGTTCCAAAGTCAAGGGCGGTGCAATTCCATCATAACCGGAACGTTGAGCTTGTTGTGATGGAACAAATAATCGGAGCATTGAGCCGGTTGTGATTCAACAAAAATAATCGTAACCCATTAGGCCGGTTGTGTTTAACAAAAATCTGAAGGGCTTGTGAGTTTGCTGGCGGTGATCAGCGAGAAGGGATACTCACCAACATGGAATACACTTGGACAGAATACACTTGGAAATTTACCAATCACGTATTTGGGAAATTTTTACTTATGAATACCTCCTTTGTTATGGAGTAGGTAACATGCCTGCACCACTAACAATAGGAGATTTTTTATAGGTGCCAGAGACGCTGACGAACCCTGGAAACGCTATTTGTGCGAAAACGGTGGGGGGATTAACTCCGGCCATTTTTCACTCGGGAAACTGCATTTTGCAGTTTCTGCTCATCGCTTCTGCTTGCCCGCCCAAACGTCCGCTCCATCCGTCAAACTGTCCCCGTCGATCGGTGTGTCCTGCCTTCATCGTCCCCGTCTCCCGTCCGTCTGTGCGCCCCACCTGCATCGTCCCCGTCGTCCGTCCGTCTGTGCGCCCCACCTGCAGCATCCCCGTTGCCCGTCCAACGGTGCGCCCGCTTTCAACGCCCCTAGTCTCCCGGCAGATTGCTTTGGCGAAATCCTGCAAAAGTGCAGGAATTTTGGCCCGAATAGATGACTATGGGGTAAAATCCTGCGAAAGCTCTACGGCCCC
>NZ_BOVJ01000022.1 GCF_018403665.1 Paenibacillus cisolokensis | reverse complement strand
AAAAGAAGATTCTAAACATACTATACGAGGAGTGTTCGGAAATGAATCTGCAAGCCGTATACCATCGCATCAAGCAGAACTGGTCCTACGCTTACGATGCCGAAACGCTGCATATCAGGCTGCGCACCGCGCGCGGGGATGTGCAGCGGGTTCGGCTGCTGTGCGGGGACAAGTACGATTGGAAACGGACGAATATGGAAATCGACATGGAGCGTGGCGTATCGGACGCGCTGTTCGATTATTGGGAGGCGCGGGTCCGACCGCCTTATAAACGGCTCATCTACCGTTTCGCGCTGCATGACGGGGAGAAGACGGTCTATTATTCGGAGGCGGGATTCGATACGGAGCTGACCCCGCAGTATTACAAAGGCGCGTTCGACTTTCCTTACCTGCACGAGACCGACCGGATCGCGCCGCCAGAATGGGTAAAAGATGCGGTGTTCTATCAAATTTTCCCGGAACGGTTCGCCAACGGCGATCCGTCGAACGATCCCGACGGGACGGAGCCGTGGGGCGGCGAGCCGACGCCGAAAACTTCTTCGGCGGCGATCTGCAGGGCGTGATCGACCGTCTCGATTATTTGACCGAACTCGGCGTGAATGCGATCTACTTTACGCCGGTGTTCGAGGCGACGACGAACCACAAATACGATACGTCCGACTATTTCCGGGTCGATCCGCATTTCGGCACGAACGAAACGCTCAAGACGCTGGTGCGGGAATGTCATGCCAGAGGGATACGGGTATTGCTGGATGCCGTGTTCAATCATAGCGGCAGGCAGTTCGCGCCGTTCGTCGACGTGATCGAGAAAGGGGAGGAGTCGCTCTATAAGGACTGGTTCCATGTACGGAAATGGCCGCTTCGGATCGAGGACGGCGTCCCGACGTACGAGACGTTCGCGTTCGAGCCGATCATGCCGAAGCTGAACACGTCCAACCCGGAAGTCCGCGATTACCTGCTCAAGGTGGCTTCATACTGGATGGACGAAATCGGCATCGACGGCTGGCGGCTCGACGTCGCAAACGAAGTCGATCATCAATTTTGGCGGGAATTCCGTCAGACGGTCAAGAAGGCCAATCCGGACGCCTATATATTGGGCGAAATTATGCATGACGCGATGCCGTGGCTGCAGGGCGACCAGTTCGACGCCGTCATGAACTACCCGTTCACGAATACGGTCATCGATTTTTCGCTTCGCGGGAAATCGACAGCGCCGGCTTCGCAGCGGCGATCGGCGCGCTGCTCGCCAGTTACCCGGCCCAGGTGAACGAGGCGTCGTTCAATCTTGTCGGCAGCCACGATACGCCCCGTCTGCTGACGCGATGCGGCGGAGACCGCCGGCTCGCCCGACTGGCCGTGCTGTTTCAGTTCACGTTCGTCGGCGTCCCGTGCGTCTACTACGGGGATGAAGTCGGTTTGGACGGCGGCTACGATCCGGGCTGCCGCAAATGCATGGAATGGGATGAAGCCCGTCAGGACCGGGAGCAGCTCGCCTTTTACCGGGCGCTCATCCGGCTGCGCCTGTCCCACCGGGCGCTTCGAACGGGCGGATTCCGCTTCCTGCAGGCGGAGCCGGGATCGTCGACGCTCGCATACGAGCGCTATGACGAGCGCGAGCGGTTCGTCATCCTGATCAATCGCGGCGGGCGGCAGGCCGGTTTCAGGCTGCCGGCGGCCGGCACGGAATGGACCGATGCGCTGAGCGGCGAGGCTGTGGCGGCCGCAGGCGGCAACCTTGTCTGCAGCTTGCCGCCATACGGATACAAGGTGTTGCGGAGCAAACGAGTTTGACGCCCGTTTCCGGCTGCATAAAAAACGATTGACAACTGACTTGCCCTCATAATACGATTGAATTGAAGCTTCATACGATCGACAAACAACCTGAGGGCAATGCTTTTTTTAGAACGCTGCCGTTCTAAAGAAACAACCCCGTTTTCTCATGTTGAGAAGGCGGGGTTGTTTTTTTCATATCTGCTAGCCGCAGGACAGCCTTAAGCGTCCGCGGGCGGAAGGGAGGATTCGCGCACGACGAGCTTGTGGGGGATAATAATCGGCTGCAACTGACCGCTTTCTTCGCGAACGGCGCGAATAAGCGTCTGGGAGGCGGTGTAGCCGATTTGATAGATGCCGATATCGATGGACGACAAAGGAGGTGTCGCCAGCTCGGAAAGCGACAGATTGTTGAAGCCGACGATGCTCAGATCGCGGGGAACCCGGAACCCGAGCTCCGACAATCCGCGCAGCACGCCGAAGGCGACGATGTCGTCGATGGCGACAAGCGCCGTAGGCCGCTTCGGCAAGTTCATGAAGTAGGACATGGCCCGGTAGCCGCTTTCCTGCAAAAACTCGCCTTCCACGATCCATTCCGGATCGGCTTGCAGGCCGGCGTCGGCCAGCGCTTTGACGTACCCTTCCATCCGGTCTTTGGACACGATCAGATTGGGAGGGCCGCTGACGAAGCCGATTCGTTCGTGTCCCTGCGCGATCAGATGGCGCGTGGCATCATAGGCCGCCTGTACGTTGTCGTTGTCGACGGACAGCACTTGCGGGTACTGCTCGCTGCGCCCGATCAAGACGAACGGGAAGCTGCGCTCGGCCAAATAGGCGATCAGCGGGTCGTCCCGGCGCGAATAGAGAAGAATGATGCCGTCGACGCGGCGGCCGTTCACCAGGCGTGCGATCGCGTCCACCTCTTCCTGTCCGGATGTGCCGGCGGCCATCAGCAAATCGTAGCCGGAACGCGAAGCATGCGCCACGATGCCGCGGATCACTTCGGAGAAAAACAGGTTCTGAAACAGCTCGTCCGCCGGGCGGGGCAATATGATGCCGAGCGTGCGTGTCGTTTTGGAAACCAGGCTTTTGGCAATCTCGTTCGGATGATAACCGAGCTCCTTCATGATCCGCCGGACTTTATCCGCCGTTTCCTTGCTGATTCGGGGATTGTTGGAGATGACCCGTGAAACGGTTGACGGCGAAACGCCGGCCTTGCGGGCGACATCGATAATCGTGACAGGCATGGGCAACCACCTTATTCGATCTGGGTTGGAGTGCAAACGATTGCGTAAGCAGCAAACTGCACTGACAATTATGATAACGCATTCACAGACGGAAAGTAAATACGGCTAAAGGACGTAAAGAGACATCAAACAGACCTAAATAGAAAAATAATGAAAAAATGAGAAAAACATACAAACCAACGAATCATAAGATGATTTTGAAAGAAAACCGGTCTTTTTACGCAGTACAAACGTTTTCACAAACCATGCCGCTTTATTGTATGATGAATGCGCAATATAAAACGTTTTCATTGCCAAAACACGGTGGAATAGACAATATCGGACAACTGGAATGCGGCTGATAGAAAACGTTTGCGCATGAACAGTACAGGCAATCACAAGAACAGGCAGCATGCGAAATCAAACTATCATTTTGCGGGAGGAGTCGTTATGGTGAAAATCGGCAAAAGGGGAATTTGGTTGATCGTCTGTTTTCTCGTCTTCTCGCTGGCCGCGTGTGCGGGAGGATCGGGCGATCCGAAGCCGGCGAACAGGGAGTCGCAAGCTGGCGGCACGGCGAATGAAGGCGGCGGTTCGGAGAAAGCGGGCGGTGAGGAGACGGCCGGAGAGGAAAGCGCCGGAGAGGAAGCGGCCGGCGATGACATCGTTCCGGAAGGGGGCGCCAAGCTGATCGTATGGGAGGGCAAGGAGGAAAAGCCGTTTCTCGAGGCGATGATTGCGGAATTTACGGCCAAGTACAACATTCCGGTCGAGCTGCAGGAAGTGAACGCCCACGATCAGATCGAGAAGATCAAGAAGGACGGCCCCGCGGGCGTCGGGGCGGACGTGCTGGTCATGCCGCACGATGCGCTCGGACGGGCGATTGCGGCGGGCGTCGTCCTGCCGAACGACTGGTATGCGGAAGATACGATAGCCAATTTTGTCGCGCCCGCAGTGGAAGCGTTTACGCATGACGGCATGCTGTACGGTACGCCCCGCAACGTGGAGACTTACCTGCTTTATTACAACAAAAGCCTAGTGAAGCCCGAAGACCTCGCCTCCTGGGAATCGATCAAGGCTTTCGCCAAATCGTTCAACGACCCGCCAACCGGTTCGGCATCTTGTGGAAGCTTGACGATTCGTATTTCAACTACTCGTTCATTGCGGGCTACGGGGGTTATGTCTTCGGGAACAAGGGCACCGATCCGACCGATATCGGATTGAACAACGAAGGCGCGGTGGAAGGGATGAAATTTTTCCAAAGCATGCGCGAAGTCGTGCCGATCAAAGTGGCGGATGCGACCAACGATCTGAAGACCGACCTGTTCCAGAAGCAGAAGTTGGCCATCAATATGGACGGCGTCTGGCAGATGAGCAATTTTACGACGGAGAAGCTTGGATTTGAGGTCGGGGCCGTGCCGCTGCCGCCGATGCCGGGAGACAAGAGGCCGATCGCGTTTGCGGGCGTCAAAGGCTATCTCGTCAGCTCGTTCAGCAAATATCCGAATGCGGCCAAACTGTTCATCCATTACGTAACGTCGGAGCAAGCGATGGTGAAAAACTACGAATTGACCGGAATTATTCCGGCCCGCAACGGCATGGATCAGAACGAAGCGATCAAAAACAACGAAATCGCGGCGGCGTTCCTGGAGCAGTTCAAATATACGGAAGCGATGCCTTCGATCGTCGAGATGGATGCGTTCTGGTCGAATACGATGGGGGCGCTCTTCACACCGATCTGGGATGGGGCGGACGTCAAGCAGACGCTCGACAAAACGGTGGAAAATATGAAGACGTCCATATCGCAATTGCAGCAATGACGACAGGCGCAGATCAGCCTCGAGGCGCATCGGCGGCCGGTTAACTTAAGCGCCGTCACCCGCCGTCTTCGTGCGGGTGACGGCCCATTCGGGAGGGGGAGCAAGCGTATGCGTCGGCATCGTATCACCGCAGCCGCGCTTTCGGCAGTCGCGACGGGATTGGGGCAAATATACAACAGGCAGTACGCGAAAGGAGCGATTCTGTTCCTGCTGTATGTTGCGGGCATATTCTACGCCTCCACGAGACTGGGCGGGGCGATCTGGGGACTCGTGACGCTGGGAGAAACGAAACAGCAGATGAAGCTGGTCGGCAAAGTATATGTCGTGACGCCGGGCGATCATTCGATTTTTCTGATGGTCGAAGGTCTGATTGTCGTCTTCGCGGTTCTGGTGTTCGTCGCCATTCATATCGGCAATGTGGCGGACGCTTACCGCAGGGGGAAAGAACGGGAAGAAGGGAAGCGGCTTCACAACATTCGGGAAACTTTTCATTATGTGCTGACCTGGAAGTTTCCTTTCATCATTATCACGCTGCCGCTGTTGTTCGTCTTTTTTTCAGCGTGCTGCCGATTTTGTTCTCGGTGCTGATCGCCTTCACCAACTACTCGTCGCCCAATTATTTGCCTCCGGCCAATCTGGTCGATTGGATCGGTTTCGATTCGTTCAAAAATATGTTCTCGCTCAGCAAATGGACGGGCACCTTCTACGGCGTGCTCGGCTGGACGATCGTATGGGCGGTCGTCTCGACGGCGACGACGTTCTTCGGCGGTTTCGCGGTCGCGCTGCTCGTACAGCAGAAGGGCATCCGGCTGCGCGCCATGTGGCGCACGATCTTTATGCTGCCTTTTGCCATTCCGGCTTTTCTGTCCCTGTTGATCATCCGCAATATGTTCAATTCCCAGTTCGGTCCGATCAATCAATATTTGGGCCGGCTCGGCATTACGGGTCCGGAATGGATGTCCGATCCGATCTGGGCGAAAGTGACGGTCGTCCTGGCCAACATGTGGCTCGGTTTTCCGATTTCCATGCTGCTGATCATCGGCATTCTGACGACGATTCCGCGCGATTTGTACGAAGCGGCCGATGTCGACGGGGCGAGCCCGTTTCAGAAATTCAAGGCGATTACGCTGCCGAGCGTCATGTTCGCGCTCTCGCCGATCTTGATCGGCCAATTCGCCGGCAATATTAACAATTTCAACGTCATCTTCCTGATGACCGGCGGCGGTCCGGTGAACAGCGACTACCAGTTTGCGGGAAGCACGGACATTTTGATCACGTGGCTGTACAATTTGTCGATCAGCAACGGCAAATATAACTTCGCCTCGGTCGTCGGCATCATTCTGTTTCTCATTATCGCCAGCTTGTCGATACACAGTTTCCGCCGCACGCGCGCGTTCAGAGAGGATGATTTGCTGCGATGAATAGCAGTGCCCGGTTGCGCAAAGGATTGTGGCTGCTCATCAGCCATCTTCTGTTGCTGCTCATTGCCGTCTTTACCGTGTATCCGGCATTGTGGATCATATTTTCCGCCTTTCGCGAAGGCACGTCGCTGTTCAGCGACACGCTGCTGCCGGAGAAGTGGACGCTGGAACATTTCCGCAGCCTGTTCACCCGATTCGAATTCGCCCAGTGGTACGTCAATACGCTCAAAATCGCGTTCGTGTCCATGCTGTTCGGCACGCTGTTCGTCCTGCTGACCGGCTACGCTTTTTCGCGGTTTCGGTTTGCGGGGCGAAAGAGCCTGATGAGCGGGCTGTTCGTGCTCGGCATGTTCCCTTCGTTTTTGACGATGGTCGCGATTTATATTTTGCTGCTCAATATGAACTTGCTCAACACGCATTCCGCCTTGATGCTCGTCTATTCGGCCGGCGGAGCGATGGGCTATCTGCTTGTCAAAGGGTACTTCGATACGATTCCGCGAAGTCTGGAGGAGTCGGCCAGAATCGACGGCGCGAACCATTGGACCGTATTTTTCAAAATATTCCTGCCGCTGTCCCGCCCGCTTATCGTCTTTTTGTCGGTCACATCGTTTGCCGGCGCCTTCAATGATTTCATCTTTGCGCAGACGGTGCTTAGGACCAACGAGAAGCTGACGCTGGCCGTCGGGTTGTACAATATGGTCAATACGAATACGTCGACGCAATTTACGATATTTGCGGCAGGCTGCGTGCTGGTGGCCGTTCCGATTACGCTGCTGTTCATGGTTTGCCAGCGATTCCTCGTCGAAGGCCTGACGGCCGGGACGGACAAAGGATGAGGCGGGGGCGCAAGCGGCATGCGAGGGCAGCGCTCGCATGGCTGCTGTTGACCGTTGCCTTCGGCCTCCTGATCGGCTGCTCGGACGAAGCGAACCCGCCGGCCGTCCTGCCGCCTGATTCTGCGGACAGCGCTGCGGGGATTACGGATGACGGCGTGCTGGGCGAGGCGAATGACGCCGCTGCCAAGCCTTTCGTCATCAAGACGGCGCAGACCCGGATGGGCGCAAGCACGGGCGCCTTCTACGAAATTTTCGTACGGTCGTTCTACGATTCGGACGGTGACGGCATCGGCGACCTGCAAGGCGTCATCGACAAGCTGGATTATGTGGCCGATCTTGGCTTCAAAGGCATATGGCTGATGCCGATTCAGCCTTCTCCGAGCTATCACGGCTACGACGTCACCGATTATTACGATATCAACCCGGATTACGGCACGCTGGACGATTTGCGCCGCTTGACGGAAGAAGCGCACAAACGCGGCATCAAAATCGTGATGGATCTCGTCGTCAACCATACGAGCCGGGAACATCCGTGGTTCCTCGATGCGGCCGGCGGAACCGGCAGCAAATATCGGAATTGGTATGTTTGGGCCGAGGATCGGAACCTGGATACCGGCGAAGCCGGTCCGTGGGGCCAGCAAGTATGGCATAAACGGGGGGATTCGACCTATTTGGGCGTCTTCTGGGAAGGGATGCCGGACTTGAATTTCGACGAGCCGGCCGTCCGCCGGGAACTGATCAAGATCGGACAATTTTGGCTGAATCAGGGCGTGGACGGGTTTCGGCTCGATGCGGCGAAACATATATACGGCGATTTCGCTTCATCGGCCGCCGATCCGAAGACGTCGGAACGCAACGTCGAATGGTGGCAGCAGTTCCGCAGCGGCATGGAGGAGGTGAACGCCGACGTCTATTTGATCGGCGAAGTATGGGATGCGCCGCACGTCGTCGCGCCTTATCTGGACCGGGCGCTGGATTCCGGATTCAATTTCGACCTGGCGTCGCTGTTGATCGGCGCGACCCGGATGGAGCGGGCGCCCGATCTGGCCGGCGTGCTGAACCGCATGTATGAGACGTATGGCACACGATCGGGCGGATCGTTCGTCGATGCGCCGTTCCTGAGCAATCACGATCAGAACCGGGTGATGAGCGAGCTGGCCGGCAACGTCGATCGCGCCAAAATGGCCGCATCGCTGCTGTTGACGCTGCCGGGAAACCCGTTCGTCTATTATGGCGAGGAAATCGGCATGCACGGCGCGAAGCCGGACGAACGGATCCGCGAGCCGATGCCGTGGTCGGCATCCGGCGATGCGGAAGGAGAAGCGAACTGGGAGCCTTCGTATCACCGGCAGCCGGGCGTTTCGGTCGAGGAGCAGCTTGCCGATCCGGATTCGCTGCTGAATCATTACAAGACGATGCTCAAGTGGCGCAATGAAGAGCCGCTGCTTGGCGACGGCGGCATCGCCGCCTTCCCGATCGCAAACTCCGGCGTAGCCGGCTTCATTCGCGTACGGGACGACGATATGGCGCTTGTCGTTCATAATATGACGGGCGATGCGCAAGTCGTCGATTTGCAGGCGAACGGAACCGTGCCGTTCGCGCGCATCGCAGAGCGGAGCAAGGAAGGGACGTCGCTGGCGGACGGCAAGCTGGAGCTGCCTCCGTACAGTTCCGTCCTGCTGAAACCTTGAAATTAACGGCGGCCGCGCAATCATCGGCCTGCACAATTGCAGATTGAGGGGCTGTCCCAAAAGGTCTTGAATGACCTGGGGACCGCCCCTTC
>NZ_BOVJ01000021.1 GCF_018403665.1 Paenibacillus cisolokensis | reverse complement strand
CTGTATCGTAGCCGGTCCGCTGCCGCTAATTCTGTAGGCGTAGAAATTGCAAAGCGGTACCGTGTCAAGCGGTACAATCAGCCGTTTGTTTTGCGTAAATGCCGCTCCGCTGGTTGGGTCATAGCTGATGTTAACCCAGGTCGAACCGATGTCGTCTGGTGCCACGTCAACGGATACACTTGTTCCAGCCGGGAAGTATCCTTGAATGTACATATGGTGCAGCTCCTTTTCGGCTTCCTTAACTCCGTCATCGTAGGGTCTTGATTGTACTCTCCAAGGAATCGCTGCTCCCGCGTCTGTTGTGCCGTTGTTCATGCGGAACGTCTGGCCGGATGCATCACCGGCATAAGGCACTCCGTCGAGTTTAGCGCCCCATCTAAGGCCACCAAGCGTGATGCTGTAGGGCAGCCACTTGCGGAAAATGTAATCGTACACAAGGCATATATCCGGTTGTGTGTTGCTTCCTGTCGGGATGCACAAGTAGTATCGTTTGTCTGTCCCGAATGCGAAAGCATTGTCCACAGCCGACCAGTTGATGTTGTTGATATATGCCTTAATCGGATCACCAATAGGCTTTGCTGCATCCCCGGCGCCGATATAAACATTATCCCGACCTAGCCACAACAGATACGGTCCGACTTCGATAACGGTTTTGTAGGCAACGCATCCGATGTAGTCCGATACGGGTACGAGTCTATACGTAATGTCCGCGCTGCCGGTATGGTAGATAATCGCGAATGCATCCCTCTTGAACACCCATATGGAGCCATTGAACGCCTTTATAGCTGTGATCGGTCCGCCGTTGGCTGTGTAATACTGCACGATTCCCGAATTTTCGGCAGTGGTCCAGTCCAGCGCATTTTGAAAAGCAGAGTAATACACCGCATCCTGTTCCGCTGCCACTCCTGCCACAAACACCCGGAGGTTGTCTGCTGTCACATATTTGCCTTTCGGCATGTCCGAAATAGCGGTGAGCGACGATCCGTTCCAGTAGTATCCGCCGTTTGTAGGGTTAAGGATAATCAACGCCGGGCCATTAACATCGAAGTTAGCGAAATCCCAATCGACGTTTGCATAGCTTCCGCTAATGTTCGTCCACGTCGTGCCGCTTGAATTGTACTGCAATTGCGTACCTACGGCCCGTACAAGGTGCGTGTTGCCGAAGTTCGCGAGCAGCCTTGTAATCGCCCCTCCACTTGCTCCGTGCGCTGTACGACCGTCTCTGACCTTGAGGGCAGGGTAATCGTTAAAATCCCATCCGTATCCGGATACAAGGCTGTTTTCGGACACGAAAAACGGGCTCTTTTCGGTATCAATCCCTTCGGTAAAGTTATTGGCACGGCGCAAGTCGAGACTGCGCGGAAGTGCTTGCCAGATCGCCATTATTTCCACCTCTGAAACGCCCATCCGGCGTAGGATGTATGCCAAGATGGTTTATATCCCATGTCGATTGGCGTAATAAATTCCGGTTCCTTTAGCTTCCGCTGCCACAGTACCTCAGATATTTTTGCTCATACTCGGCAGTGTAATTGTTGACCATGACCACGTCTTTACGAGCAGCACAGATGCGCTTCAAAATGCCGAGTTTTAATATTTCCTGATACTTTGTCGGGAGATCAGGGGAAGCGTTGAGATTTGCCGTTGTAACCTCTGTTGGGTCCGAATCCGTATAGATGTACACCGTACGATTGTCTGGCACTTTGTCCGGCACGTACAGATATATGGCATCCGAAACGATGGTATACCAGGGTTGATCCAGAACGCCTTGCCGGTCGTCATTGCGCAAAAAAGGAACCTCCACGAATGAAGGTTCCGCTGTATCGTTGATTTGATAGGTTACTGTCTTGATTTTGGTCGTGTCGAACTGATCTGGGAACGGGTAATAGTTCTCTCCCTCAACCGTCTGGAACGTGTATGGTGGGCTGTCAAGTTCTAACACGTCGAACAGTTCCCGTTGCTCCTCATTGAACCAGACGAGTTTCTGTTCCGTCGTGAAGCTATTTCGGTATCGCAAGTTCACATCATCTAAGATTTGTTGGGCTGTCGCCATCGGCTCACCTCCAAATTAGGCTCTAAGTAATGTTACATCTGTATTGTTCAAAATCTTTTCCATCTTTTCTTTTAAGTATGGTGCAAAAAATTCTCCTAACTGTGCATGTTCTTGATAATCGGCTACATCAAGTTCATATTCGATGTTCAATTCATCGAATAGGTTCGTCAAAGGAATAATGTGTCCCTTGTAATGATGATCGCCTTTACCAACATGGATGTATATTTTCGGTTGTCTCTGAGACGATCTCACGACATCAAACAATAGATTATTAAGGTATTTCCTTCCTTCTTCAAAATTACCTGTAATAAACGATAAGATGTATTTTGTTTCTGCCGGTTGATACGCAAGATATTCACCCAATCTCGTTTGCGCTCCACCAGAAATTACATAACCAAACGAATACTTTATTCCGAAATAAAGAGAAGCAAACCCCCCTTTACTCGAACCTGCACAAATGATATTCTCGTGCAAAACACCCAATTCATTGGCGATTTTTGTTATTAGGGATACTACAGACATCTCAACGCTATGATCACCGTTTATGCCAAGATAATACGTCGCTCCAGAACTATGAGTATGGTTAAGATTATCCAAGATAAAGAGTTTGTTACAATCAATTCCTTCCAACGTTTTGACATAGTTATAGACTGGAGGTTTACCAATATTCGGGAATCCCGAAAAACAACTACAAGGAATTTACTTACGGTACTAGCAGGCTGGAGCAAATACTTTATCGGCCTCACGCCTTGAAATACTTTTTCCCCTTGAAACATTTACCCACCCATTTCACTTAATTTTCTTTAATATACCATGAAGATGAAAACAAATTAAGTAGAAATGGTTCCAAATGTTTTCCATGTCCCAGGCTCACCAGATGATACACATACCCATCCAACTTGCCCTCCGGCACTTGGAGAAATGTTGAATATAATATCTCCTCGAGTCCATGAACCACCTGTAGGAGGTCCACTTGCCCATAAGAAACGAGCATTTAGTTGAGAGAAGTACGAGTTTGTTGGTGCAAAATCTCCTCTTGCTAATTGCGGAATTGTTCCAGAAACATTTGCAAATGCGCGACAGTTTGTAATGTTTCCCCGAACCACAATTATACTACCCGAACTGAAATCCCGGAAAAAAGTTGCTGTTGTCGAGGCGGCATTGAAGATATTCCCCTCGATTATTCCCATTTGAACAGTGTTTTCGACTCTGATAATAAGTTCATTGGAATTGGCATTAACGAAAAAAGCATTACCTGATATCATCAACTTGCTTGTTTTGCCTATCTTCAAATGGGAGGCACTTCCCAAACTTACCGTTGTGCTAAAGAGATTTTCCGTTATGAGCAAAGTATCAACTGTATAAACCATCCCTGTATCCCGGAATTCAATAAAACTTCCGCTAGCGGCGACATTGTAAAACTGATTTCCACTGATCTCGATTTTTCAATATTGTCTTTATCGCCAATTGCAATCGCTTTGTTTGAGACATTCTCAAACCGATTGTTTACAATTATGGCATTCTGTCCGACAATCACAATCGGCTCATCTTGCATATTTATAAAAGTATTGTTACTGATAACAATGGACCGTACGTATTCAAGGAAATAAACTGCATTGTCACCCACGTACTCATTGTAGTTGTCAAGAAAAAAAACATCATGATTCGGTATTACGTCTTCTTGATCGATTTTCCAATAAGACGTATTGCTGGGTTGAATACCGGTGTTTGCTTGAATACAACGATAAACATTTGTCGTCTCGCCGACGGTATATAAAACATAATTGTTTACACTATAACTCTTTGTCGCATCCCAAAGAGGAAATTCGGCGACGACTAACGATTGATGAACATTAAGGAATTTATTCCCCTTAATTGTTATTCGGTTGCATCCACTGTTCGCAGTGATTGACCTATACTGTGTATTCACAGTCATCGATCCGCCAAAACTTTGTCCGATATTTTGAAACAGATTGCCCGTGATGGTGCCATTAGGTGATTGATCAAGTCTTATGGCGTGTCGGAAAATATCCGTTTCGTCCTGCTTGAAGTTTTTGAACGAGCATTTTTCAATGGTGAAGCCTGCGCATCGTTCTAATTTCAATTGACTTTTTCCTGTGTTGTTGCTATCAAATTGGATATTGTTTATTTCCAATCCCGGACAATTCTTGAACGAGAACATAAAGTCTAAGTCAACTGTATAGGTTAAAATTCTTGCATTGTTAAACGACATGATTGCAAGATTTGGGACATCTTGTACTAATATTGTCGAATTGATTACATAATCCCCTGGAGGAAAATAAATGGTTCCGGCGGCACTATTCTTCGCTATATCTATAGCTTTTTGAATCGCAGCTGTGTCATCTTTTACCCCGTCACCTTTTGCCCCGTAATCCATGACGTTATAGATGATACCGCCCCATGTTTTTTTGTTCGTTAGGTAGTTTCCGATATCTGAGCTTACCAGCTCATTAACTCGCCGCATAGGCGATGCCATGGTATCACCTCCTAATTATCCTGCGTATATTTTGAAAATCTCTGCAGCTACCCTTTCCCCAAGATACTGATGACCCGCGGGTGTTGGATGGGTGCCATCAGCCGATGTGAAAACTGACGCATTGCCCGAAGATTGCGGATTGCCAACATTTCCTGAGCCAGTAATCCATGACCCGGACGGCTGACTCACGGGATTTCCGTTCCAGTCGTAGCTTGCCCCTGCAAGTGTATCAATGAACGGTGCTCCGTACTTGCGTGCAGTTTCCCGGAGTGCATCCCGAATCTGACCCCGGATTTGAGATACACCGCCGACAGGCGAAAAGTTGCTTATGATGATCAGTTCGGTGTCTGGTAAGCTGGAGCGAATGGTGCTGTAAAGCAAGTCCGCTGCTGCCTGCGTTTGCTCGACCGGAAAACCCTCATCATTGATACCGCCTGCAACAACGACTACATCAGGCCGATACTGGAGTACATCGTGTTGGAGGCGATCTTGGAATTTGACCCGCCCAGCCGGGCCATTATTCACGTAGCCAGTCCCACCAACCCCACTATTCCACCCGTCCCAGCCTAAAAGGTAAGAAGCAACTGCTGAATAGCTGTGACTCATCGCCGCACCAGATGATCCGCCCTCTGTAAACGAATCGCCGACAAAAATCGCACGAGGACGCTGTGGGACTACTGTCGGATAAATCGTGTCGTTCGGACCAATCCTAACACCGCCGAAAAATGAATTGCTGATTTCAATGCGGATTCCGCGAGATTTTACTGAGCCGAAGTTGATCAGCCTATTGTATACGCCGCCGTCAGCAGGAGCCATACTCTGCGCGTCTAGGGCGACGTATTTGTACCCGTCACCCTCATCAACAGCCATCCGATACTTGCCATTCTGTCCTTTTTCGTAGATTTCAAATGATGCGCCGAAATGGGAGAATTCGACAATCAGATTACCGTTCGCGCTTGTGGTTGTGACAGCGGTGTTCCTCACAAACCCATTATCCGGGTAAGACGCGCCTGCTCGCTGTGGGTCGCCGTTGTACCGATAGACCGGATTTAGTTCACCGGTCGAAATGTTTGCGGCCGTTATATGCACGCTTGACACGATCTGGCTTGCCCCGTTTCGCTCACCCAGCGTGATCGTCGGCGTAATCGACGCCACTGGCGGCATGGATTGGAGACGTTTCGGTACCAGTTCCCGCCGGGAGAAGCGATGTTGAGCAGTGATAGCTAGAGCCCTAGCTACCCTGTCCATTTACGACACCGCCTTTCCACGTACCGATACAGTTCCACCAGTCACAGCACTTACACGTGCCCTGAAGGACCAACCAGCCGGCACTTCTACTTGCCAACTCTCTGGCGCTGTAAAGTTTCCTCCTGTTGTTTGTGTGGCCAAAATAGACGGGTCTAGGATATTGCTGCAAGTGCAAGGCACAAATACACCACTCGGCCCTGCCATTTCAAAATTGACTGTCCTGGTTTCACTTGATCCAGTTATTTCAAACGTCAGTGTCACATTACGATTTATGGATTGATAGACAAAACCATCGGAAGCGCTTGTCACGGCATTTTGCAACGTGACATTTTCCGACAAGTTCAGTTCTTTACCGCTATTATCATGGAGTATCATACTTACGCCCCTTTCCTGCGCCCTCTGCGCTTGGGTTCTGATTTTTCTTCCGGTTGCTCAACCGCTTGCGCATTGCGTTCGAGCAGCTGGCGGATTTGTCTCATCTCATTCAACAAGTCATTTCTCCAACGTTGGTCGGGCGTTATGCCCTCATAATGGTTCATGGTTATACCTCCGTATACAAAAAAAGGGAGAGCTTTCGCCCTCCCTACTTGTCAGCCATTAGGCCCGCGACTTTCAACTCTGCGATCAATTGGTTATACGCCTTAGCCACCGTCAAGGCGTCAACTTCACCTTTGATGTTGATTGGCTTAAGCGCGTTTATTTGCTTACCTCCATTACCCGGTTTGATCTCAACTCCGCCCACAAAAAGACGTTCAAAGTCTACCGGGCCAGAAGTGGGAACATAATCAGGTTGTCCGTAAGTTCCGGCCATAGTGCCCCTCCTTATGCGCCTGTGGACCCGACCGTATGGCGCCAGTTTTCGGCTCTAGGCGTGAAACGTGCATACCCGAGCCAGCTTTGCGAGCCGTTTTGTTCATGATCGGGTACTTTTGGAACTCTGGTTTATCCCACCAGATCATGTTGACCTGATGGCGCGGCCCCATGATGAACCAGCGCGTTTGCGTGTAGGCATCCCAATAGTCGTTGACGACCAGTTCCATGTTCGGGAGCACGTTTTTGTCGTTGTTAGTCGTACCAGCTTGCAGCGCCGATTGCAAGATCGTAGCTGCGGTGAATTGCAGGGATTGCGGTACCACCAGTTTGTTCGGGATCGAGGAGATTTTCTTACCGTTCTCATCCCGTTGCTTACGGAACAGGATGATTGCCGATTTCAGGTTAGCGTCACTGAGAGCGCCGGTTGTAAGGTTGTCTTGAGTGCCGCCGTTGTCACCGTAATTCGGATGGTCGTTTGCAAACGTCGGTTTGCCGTCATAACCCGTACCCTGCGTGTTGTCAAACATCTCTTGCAGGTATTGGGCAGCAGTGTCTTCCACCCTTTCACGTCCAGCATGACCGGCGTCTTTTGCCATGTTGGCGACTTCTTCGTAGAGCTGGTCCTTGATCTGCTCCCGGCTCATCGTGATTTCCGTTTTGTAGATTTCGCCTTGGGTGAAGATGATCGGTCCGAGTTTGAATCGTTGCTCGTTCGGGTTCTCGTTTTCCCCGGACTTTTCCCAGGCGCCAACACCGGCGATAATCTGCGTCGTCCGGTTGTTGGTCTTGGCGTCGACCGTGTTGTAAATCCGGCTCCATTGCTCCGGTACTGCGTCCCAGCCTTCGAAGAAAGCCAGATCAATGCGGCGTGTATAGAGATTTTGGAACTGTCCTGTATTCATTGCCATGTTGGTTTACCCCCTCAGATTCTTACAACGTTTGCAGCCGCGAAAATGACGTCTGCATCTTTGCGTGCATTGTTATAGCCCACAACCGAACACATGCCGCCGGTCGTGTCGTCAAGATTGATCGAATTTTTTCCGCCAAGGTCAAACAGCGTCGTAACAAGGTCCGTGTCAGCCAGTGATGTTTTCGTGGATCCCGTGTACGGAATGCGGAATACGCCTCCCGTCAAAGGCGTTATCGATATTTCATCACCCGCCGTAACCGTTGCACCGGTGGTGATTCCCTCATCAGCCACGCCGACAAGCGTCGTGGATCCTGCTGCAGCGACTTCAAGATAGCGGCTCGTGGCGTTAAGTTGGACAATATCGCCCGGGTTGATCGTTTGATTCGCGGCTACACGCCAACGCACAGATACGGGCTGGTTGTAACCGTTGATGGTGCGGATAAATCGTGCCATTTATCATTTCCTCCCTTGAAACTGTTTCCATTTGCGGTACTGCTCAAGGTTCTGGAAGTCTGCTTCCTTGAGTTTCCGAACCTCTGCTTCGCTCATACCGGTGTAGCGCATAAACTGCAAGTCCTCCGGTGTAAGCGGTGCTGGCCCTGTGGGCATCGTTTGGGTGTCCGTGACGACGGTGCGCTTCGGCTGCTGGCGCTTTGCGATCTGCCGTTGCTCGGCTTCGCGTCGTAGTTGCTGCAACAAGGGTTCTCCGCCCACGGCATAATAGGCTTGCTCCACCGTCGCGTGCGGGTTTTTGCGGATAAACTCAACGATCGGCCCTTTCATTTGCTTGATTCCTGGGTAATTGGGCGAGTCGGCCAACTCGTACACCCGCAGAGACACGCGCATTTCGGTTTGCTCGCGCTCCAATTGCTGCTGCCGCAGCCACCATTCTGTCTCCTGCTCAGTCCAGCCGTTTTGCTCGGCCAGTCTTTGCGCTTCTTGTTGCAATTTGTTTTGCTCGATTGCCTTCATGGCCGTTTCCGGGTCCATGCCCAGTTGCTCAAAGAACCGTTTGTACGGGTTGTACTCGCTTTCGAGCTGTTCCCGCACTCTCTTCTGCGCTTCCTCTCGTGCCTTGCGCTTCTCGCGCTCTAGCGCCTTCTGGAAGGCCGTCTTTTGGTTCTCCGGAAGCTCTATAGGTTCCTCGTCTTCCGGCTCCTCTACAGGCTCTTCCTGCTCGTCTACGGGCGTATCCTCTTCGATCGGTTCCGTAGGCTCTTCAAATTCTTCTGCAGACGCGGCATCCGCCTGCTCCCCTTCGGCTTCCAATGCCGCATAGGGGTCTATGCCCGATTCCCGCATTGCGCGGTATTGGTCGATTGTGAAGGTTTGCTCGTTTTCCATCATTGTCCTCCGTTTCTGCGTAGTGGCATCCTACGCCTTGTCATGCCCATGCCGTCTGTTCCGGCTGTCAGCGCCTTGTGCGCGTATAGGAAAGGGCGCCCCCTGCTCTGGAGACGCCCTGTGTATCATGCTTTTCGGTTATTTGCGCTACCGGTTTGCTGGTAGCTGCTGCGCAGCCCCTGCGTCCGGTCACTCTCGTATCCTCGGGATGTAGTATAGGATGTGTTGCTGCCTGCAGATCCACGCGGTCCAATGCTCTTGCACCCCGTGTCTCTGGCTGCCTTGGACGTGCCCCCGGGTCCGATTACTTTTGCCATGTTCTCACCCCCTTTATTATCGATACATCATGCCGTTGATATGATCCCTCATCTTGTGCGACGACGGACCTCTGTATCCACACGTCGGACATACAATACCGCGCTCATGGTGCAGGGCAGCTCGTTCACATGCGGGACACACCGGAAGCCCCGCCATGGTCTGACGCATGTCGTAACCGTATGCGGCTTGGTTGTCCAGATACGACGCTATAAGCGGATCGCCGCCCACCGCGTGCATGATATAGCGTGCTTCCGCGTCGGTCATATACCTAACTGCCATCACATCACACCTCCCATCATGGCCGGTTCAATCGGCTGTTGTATATCTTGCGGCATTGGCTCCGGTATTGTCCCCGGCATTGGTGGTATTGGTTGCGGTGTAGCCGGTAATGCTGGCGGTTGTTGCTGCATATCCGTATCGTCGTCGATGTCCAGGCCAATTTGATCTCTGAGGAAACGACGGAATTCGTTGCGAGTAATGGCCGGCCCGTCCGGGAATGCAACCCTTGTAAAGTCCGTCATGACTTGCAATAGGAATGATCGGTCATTCGGGAACCCGTTGCCAAGATTCAGTTGAAAGTCAAACTGCGCATCTCTTGTAAGCGGCTTGCCGTCATCATCAGTAAGCTCCTTAATCGGGTCTTCGTCCTCGAATCCAGCCACCCCGTATAGTGCGTTCGGGACCATCCGTGGAACGCTTCGGAATTCTGCCGGGTTAACAAACTTGTAGTCCGGACGATCTCCGTCTATCCGTATCCACATTTCTTCATCCCAATTTTCAAGAACTTCGTCGAAGAGGAGTTCGAGAACTTGGGACCATCCTGCCTTGAACATCTCGTTTTTGTGTATCACCGTCTTTTGTCCGGCTTGTTGCAACGCCATGATTGCGGCGGCTGCGGTCACCTGACCGGGCTTTTCGCCCCGGTTTACGTCAGGCGTACCGGCGATAAGGTCGGCCTCTTGGAACGCTTTCTCGCGCCTCACGGGCACATCAGGAGATACCGGTACAGACGGTACCACTTGGAAACTGTTGTGATCGCGCATTGGGATACGCAGCCCGGGCTTGCTCGTCCATTTTCTAAAGTCAAAGCCGCGTCCTGCGCCTTGTCCCACAACGATCTGCGGATTGCCCATGAGACGTGCATTAAGCCGTATTTGGTCGTCCAGCTCGTTGATCAGGTCTTGCGTCGGGATAAGCAGTTCAACGTCCCCCATACCCCAAATCGTGCCCCTGCGCGGGTAACAATTGATATGCACAAACGGATAAAGATTGCGCCGCTGAACCGGTTTGTTGCTCTTCCTGCTGTCTTCAAGCAAGATATCGTTGGCCACATGCAGACAGTACAGTTGGCCTTCCTCGTCTCGCGTGTAGTACTCAAGTAGCAGCGCCTTTTGTGACGTGTCCACATGCACCTCATCGGCTTCGGCGTCCGTAAACGTCGCGTCCGGGTCGTACGGTATCGCAACCTCGCGCCGGACATATTTCCCGCGCTCCGGGAATTGTCGCCTAAACCATGATAACGACCGCGGCGTGGCGTGTATCACGAACTCGGCATCTTGCAGTTGATGCGGTGCCGTCACCTTCGGATCGGGAAACCAGTTGGCCGGGCTGACCATTTCAAACTTCGGAAGCCCACGCCCATCCAGTCCGTCCGGGTCTGTCCATACTTTGATGATCGTGCTGCCTAATTCTAGACGGTCATGCTCGGATAAGTTGATCTTTTCTTTGAAATGGTTACGGAACAGGATAAAGTCCAAGATGTTTTGCGCCTGTTCCGCGAACATGTCGTCAGATGGTTCCCATCCTTTAGCAGCACTGCTGTACGGCTTGTCGATCAGATCGGCGATTTGCGACTCTACAATCCGGTGAATGACGTTGGTCACGCTAGCCGGGTGTTCCTCGCTCTGCTTCGGGTTTTGACGCCCGTGCTTGTAGTCGTCACACATGCGCCATATCTGCGGCAAGTTTAACTGCTGTTTGGCGTCCCAGGCTTGCCGGAACAGATACTGTACACGCAAGGCAAGTTCTCGTTCTTGCGTGCTCTGTGGTGCTCCCTGTTCACTCTGGTTGTCCGGGTCCAAGATGTCGATTGTGTCAGCCAAGATGTCACCTCCCAAATAAAAAAGACCGCATCAGCGGCCTATGCTCGTATATTTATCGTTTCCCATCCATGTGACTCTTCGCGCCTTAAATCGCCAACCCTCGCGTCTCTGGCGTCTCGCTCTGCCTCAAGGAGCATCACCCTGCTTTCCAGCTCGCCTATATGCTCTGTGGCCCGTTTAAGCTCGTCTGCCAGCATATCGCGGTTGTGCCGCAACTGCACGATGTAGTGAGCTGCGTATATGGATGCTGCGGCTGTAATGACGCAGATGAGCAGTCCGATCAGTACGTCTGTCATTTAAGGATACACCCTCACTTCATTGCCGCATGAGCAAGATATTGTGTCATTTGCCATATCCTCGGTGTACCATATCAGTATCTTATCTTTATGTTCCAAGGTTGAAGGCTCAAACTTTCCCCAACCAAATCCACGGTAGTAGTCTTTTATGTTATCCTGCGTTAAGTTAACCGTTTTTCCACATTGATTACAGGTTAATGTAAAACTACCACCCCGCACTTCTGAACCATTCTTGGTCTTCATCTTCCGGCACCTCCGATTTATGCCGGAATCCATCCGGCGTCATGATAAAGTTGCTTTGTAGCGCCTGTTCGATCGGTTCACCTATCGTGCTTACAATATCCGATACTGGCGCTGCGTATTGCTCCATGACGTACAGGATAATAGCGCTAGCCATGACAATGTCATCATGCGAACCCTCCTGCGCATTCGTCTTGCCGTCGTCTTCGATGACATAGGTCATACACTCCTCGATAAACTTCCTTGACTTGATGCCAAGCCGCTTTTCACGTATCAAACGTGCCAGATTATCTATTGCAAGTTTCTTCGTCTGCTCTGACGTATACCATCCAAGCTCTTTCTTTTGCTCGTCTGTGAGTTTGTTATGGCTCGTACGATAGTAAAGATTCGTATAATTCTGCTTAAGCTTGTTCAGCACCGTTAGACCGTGGTTGTTTTCCTCAACCGCTATGAGTGCTTCTTTGTACCATAAGCCGAGCAATTCAAGCTGATCGGCAAATAGATCCGGGTCGATGCGTCCGTGCCATAGAGCATTGAGGTTGTAATTGTCATCCCATACAGGAGCAGCGGAAGCGTCGCCGGTAACAAGTCCCTTGGCTACGTCTGCGCCAATGTAATGATCGCGGCGCGGGAATGACCACACTTCAAGGTAACCTTTGGGATCGGGTATAAACTCTATCCGGCCATTCACACGTTCCAAGTATCCGCGCTTACCGTCTACGCATTGATCAAGGTACTGCCGAAGCGTCGGAATGTCGAAACGCGGGCGGCCTGATACAAGGAATGCTTCCATGTCATCGCTCGGGTACTCTTGCTTGAACAGTTCAGGATCGCCGCCGCAGTTGTTTTTTATCGCCCATCGTCGCCATACGAGTTTTCGGTGCGTGATTTCTGGGAATCGACGCATGAGTTCTTCTTCCTCGGGCGTCGGTACAAAATCAGGCGGTACGTCCATCTCATACGCCGGTTCTTCGAACCACGCAAAAAAGAGCGGCACAAAGTCGGACTCTCCATTCTTGGCCCGTTGCCACTCGTCATAAAAGTATCCACCCACACCATTGGCCGTGCTTTCGAGTATGACCATTGTATTCGGCGTATTGGGTACAGCTTGCAACAGACCGAGCATAAGCGTCTGACCGTCGCGCCAGAACGCTACCTCAGATGCATGTAGGTTGTGTATCGTGGCTGAACGTCCTGCGCCAAGGTTATTGGCCGATGCAATCTTGATACGGCTGCGTAATCCTGGGTTCTGCTGCTTCTCTATCGGATCCTTAGTAGGATTCTCGAATACAAGTTCCTTTGCGTTTGAGCTTTTTCGCATCGGTTTAAGCTCTGTGGGCAACTCATCATAGAAAAGCTTGCTCATGTTGAACAAGTTAGTGCTGGCGTCTTCTTCGTGTGCCACGATCAGGCTGTTTGTCAGATGGTTCATGGTCGTGCTGTGAAAGATGCGTCCCTCTGTGTACGTAGACGCGCCGCCTTGACGATACTTTAAGATAATGATGCGAACCGGCTTGCCTTCGGCCTTTAGCCGCTCAATGGTCGCGTCGATCTTCTTTTGCATCGTGTTAAGCTGGAAATTTACCATCTGTCCATTCTTAGTGCGTATTTTTAGCAATCTGGGTGCGTAATAAGAAAAGTCATATTTCAATCTGCGCAGCTTTTCACGGGCTTGCTGATTCATAGCTCCTCCAGCATTTTCTCTACGCTTATCGTGCCGCTGTGCTCGACTTCTTGCTTATCACGCCACCCCATCTGCTTCAACGAAAAACGGCCATTGTCGGGTTTAATGTTCCCTTCAATGCGCCGATTTCAAGTGCTGCTTCCTTTTTCGCCATAGCCATTTTTATGAGGTTCGAAAATTCTTGTCGTTCATGAAAATAATTCTTCCCGAATCCGTTCTTATACGCAAACTCAGCAATGATCGGAATGTCTGTTTCCTCGATATACCGCCTGAACTTTTCGACGAGTTCGGGCATATCTTCTTCCTTAACTTTGGGCGGTCGCCCTACTTTCGCCATCGTCATCCCTCCCCATTTATTTGCACTTATTTGCGGTGTTTTTAGTATAACCCCGTGAATTTTTGACACTTTTTTGCACTTTTCTACATATCCTCATCATCCAAACTCGTGTACACTATCACCCACGCATGCCACCAAACATGGTTACAGAACAGCAAGATGAGTATATGGTCTATATCGTGTGGTTGTAATTCGATCATGGGACTTTCCCCACAAAAGCAAAACAGCCGCCATATAGCGACTGTCTTGTGTAGCGTATTGTTGTGTAGCGTATTGAAATAGCGAATGAGATAGCGAATGTGTAGCCGCTGATTAAAGGGCTCAACGGCTCAAGCCTTTGCCGAATGCACTGGACTACGCGGCGCGTAATCGTGGGCATCGCACATTCAGCGTTCCACCTCGTCATGGGTGGCCGACCGGCAAACCGCCGATCCCTGTGCTCGTTCCGCGACAAGCATATAGGCGCTTCGCGGTGCGGTAGGAATGATGTGAGTGGCATCCGGCCGGTTTTGCGCCGCTCATCATCAATTCCTTATGGTAGTATTATATATTAATTTATTACCCCGAAAGTGTAAATAGAGTGCAAAATTACTTGAAATCTCTTTTGAAGCTTTTGTCAATTATTTTTGCATAGTGGTTATTTTCTCTTGCGGAATACCATTCAGGAATAATTCCATTATGTTTTCTTCTCACCTCTCGCTTGTAATTGGCTATCGCTTGAATAGCATCGGTGAGTTTATCTATGTTCTCTTCAATGTTCTTTGTGGAGATTCGAACAACTTCCCACTCAGCTCCGAGTATTTTTCGGATTTCGATGTCCCTTTCGTTATCCTTTACCAGTGAATGCTTGTGTAGATGTCCATCTACTTCAAGCACTACATGCAGTTCTGGCAACATGAAATCCACTCTATAGTTACCAACGGACTGCTGGGTTTTAACTTTGAAATGGTTTCTTATGAGTTCCATGGCCGCGACCATTTCATGAGAACTAGAAAACTTCTCCCCTGGTTGCATTGCGAATTCCAATACCGCTTCTGATGCCTCTTTGTAGAGGTATACCTCAGCCTTCTGTTTTTCCAGAATACGCATGGCTCTTTCATGCATGATGATCGTTTTTAGCCTTACGTATTCTTTCAGGTCACTGGCTTTCTTCTCGTTGTATTCTTTTTCACACTGTTCACAAAATGCCCTATAGGTAATAGTTCGCTGCTCTACCTCGACTTTTTTTCCGCAATTCCAGCAAGGATAATAAACTTTTGTCAAAGGGAGTAGAGTTTTCCCACTTCTTTTCATACCATCTCACCTCGGCTGTGCCTATTCAGGACTGTGTCCCGTATCGTTCGTTCATCTCCACCCCAATTGCTCAGTAATCGCCCATACGATCTCATCGCGCCAGTTGAATGCCGTCTTTCGGCTGACATGGAGTTTCTGGGCGATTCCTTCCCAACTCAACATCTGCGGTCGCGTCCAATAATACAGATTGACAAGACGTTTCTTGGCTTCGGGCAATCGGTTGTATACGGTCTCTATGGCCTCCACAGTGCTTTCAAGGTAGCCTAATTTCTTGTGACTAGCCAAACGTGATCCAATGCGTCCCGTTGGGTCTCCAGGTATGTTACTGCGTCCGCCGCCAATATTTTCGTTCGGTTCTCGCCCGTACATGATTTCATTACGGAGCCGGATAATTTCCTTACGTGTATCGTGATATGCAAATATTTCCGACTCTACGTGTTTGAATGTGCTTTTTCGGATTTTGAGTTCCGTGTTCATTAGTTTCACCATCCCTCACATTGAACGAAAGTGAGGGTCGGCCATCAGGCCGCGCCCCCTACTTTTCCGAATACGGCGGCTTCGAGCCTTGCGACACGCTCTTCGAGAGTTGCCGCCGTTGCCACCTCTCCGTTAGTGTTCCCTTGAGCCAATTCACCGGCTGCGGTCTCGGAATCGGCCGGAAATGTAACCGCCGGTGGCGTCAAATCCCCGCCCAATGCAGTATCGTTCGTATTGTCTGCCTCCAGCTGCGCTTTTTGCGCTTTGTGCTGGTTTCGAAACGATTCCGCCTCTTCGGCGCTTACCTCCCGATACTTGCCTAATTCCAGATAGCCAAACGTGATTTCCTCGCCTGTTTCAGCCAGTTTGGCCTTGTATTGGCTGCGTTTCCCGTCAAGCGCTTCAAGATCGTAGATTGCAGGGCGGCTCTCCTTGTACTGGCGCATAAGTTCGCTCAAGTTTGCGGTTACATTGGTTTCTACTACCTTAACGGCATTCCGGGCACCAATCGCAATTTCTGTACGCAGTTCCTGCACCTGGTCATTGAGACGCTTGATTTCCACTTGCGCCTCCTGCAGTTGTTCGGCTGCAGCATCACGTTTTACGGTCATGTCTTCAAGCGCATACTCCAATTCAGCGTTTTTGCGCCGGAGTTCCGCCGCTTCGATTTGGAGCGAGGCGATTTTTTCAGCTTGGTCCAGATACAACTGCTGAAAATACACCGACAGGATTTGATAGGCGGCCTCACCATTCGCCAACTCCCGCAGCGTGACGGTTTGATCGCCTGCCGTAATGGCTTCAAAGGATTGTGCGATCTGCGCCTGTGCTTCGGCCACTTGCGTTTCGACCTTTTCCGTCAGTTCTTTTAGCGCCGATTGCTTTTGTTCAAGTCTGGATTGCACTTCGTCCAGTTCAGCCCGTACTTTGTTGTATTTTTCGCGGTCAATCGATTCCGAAGCGTTGATGGTGTCGATTTCGCTTTGCAGTTCTGCCTGTTTTTGCTCCAATTGTCCGATCTCTTGTAAAAGTTGTTGGCGTGCTTCCAAGTTCTTTTCCTCCCATTTTTCCCGATTTTTCGCTACTCCCATTATACCACATTTTATAGGCATAATGGATAAAATAGAGTAACTTTATAGGACAAAACTATAGAGACGATACCGTATCTGACGCCTTTTTGGGCATCACCTCCCTACAGACTCATAAATGCGGTTTTTAGGCTCGTTTATATGTTTCCGCACCATTTACCCTAGTTGGTAGTTTTAAGAGCCATGCACGGCCTTTACTAGCGTCTACGGCGATGTATGCGTGGTTGTTTACGAGCATCCATCTCATGAGACCACTTCCTCAATTTCGATTTCGATTCGCGGCTGATCGCTGTAAAACTTCTCGCTATATTCTTTCACGACTTGCTTGTCGTCTTTCCAGGCTATTCCGTTAAGCGAATCGAAGCAGCCCTTTATTACGTTGTCAATATCAGGCTTGACTTGCGGCAATATACGTCCAGCGAGTGCAGCTGCGCGATCTGCTTTTTTCATGTTCATGGGTAATGGGTAGTAAAACCGCATTTTCACAGCAATAGGCCCCTCCAGCGGGTGCTTTATCTTCTCCCGAGCTGCCCAGCCGATCATTTGTTTGTAGCGCAAGTATCGTTGGGGCAAAGGTTTGACGAATTTACCGCGCTGGGTCATCCTTACAGCCCCCATGGGTATGATATCCACGCTGATTTTGACCACATCCTCACCCCCTAAACCTGTGCTGCTCGATTCGAATTGGCTGTACATGCCCCTCAAGATCAATCGCAATTTCTACAGCCTGTTCGAGCGTCAATCCAATCCTGTGCCGATGCTCACCCACGATAACGGCCCATTTCGGGCGTTTTGGTTTCATACTTATCTCCCCTGTCTCTGGTATTTACGAAGCTCTCGGAGCTTTCTTGCGGCTTCATAGCGCAGCATCAGGTCCGCCCTTGGATTTGCAGCCAGGAAGTATAGGTTCTTGGGGATGTCCTGCACGCCTTTTCACTCCTTTCCTTAGGCTGGACGAATTTTCATCTTGGCTTTGAATTGCTGGAATTCTTCTTCTGTCGGCTCGCCTTTACCATCTACACGGTGAGCTAACCTGCACATCTCACGAAGTTTATCCTCGGATAGCTCTGGCGCTTGGTCCGTACTGGTAACGATAGGCAGTTGCGGCCTTTGACGAATCGGACCTTTTCCGACATATGCCGGTTTTTCAATCTTCCACGGTTCGTCCACTCCACTTGTCCTGTAACGCTGCAATATGCTTATGACATAAGGAAGACTACGTTTTCCGTAGAAGGATGCTTCTTTCATAGCTTCGCAGACCCAACGTTCACCGTATTGATCAATCATCTCTCCAAGTCTTTCGCCGATACTTGCACTCAGTGTCCCGAATCCCTCCGATTCGAAGAGTCGGAACGGGTTCTCGCCAGTAGTAGTAGATATATTTATAGTTTCGTTTTGTTTATAGTTTTGTTTTGTTTTGTTTGCATCAGTTTGCATCACCTTTGCATCACTTTGCATTTCAATTGCATCTTGAATTGATGCATTTGCATTTGATCGTTCCTTTCCCCAACGTTTTGCCGCTGCTTCGGATCGTTTTTCAGAAACAGCATCCCGATATTGCATCCGTTTCAGTAAAGATTTGGACCAAAAATAGGTTCCGTCCGACTCAAAAAGCTCAAACTCATTGATGCAATCCATAATAAATTCCTGCACTTCTTCTGGTTTGCATTGCAATTGCATTGCATATGCATTGAAAATGTATTTGCTCTTGTAATCTAGCTTGTAACCGTCAGATTCTGCCATAATCTCGATGAGCATCCACCACCAGCCATACCCCTGTGCACCGTATACAGCTCGCATGGCCGATATTTTCGGGTCGTTCCGAGCATTCATGTCATGAGAGAAGAACGGAGCCTTTTTCGCCACCTTCTCACCCCCTGTAATATCGAATACGCCAGTACCATAGCCAGATTCGTTCTCGCCATTTTATGCGTTTCATGAAAGCCTCCAAATTACGTAAATTAAGACCCAGAAAGGGATACATAGCAATGCGGCATTTAATACACCGGCCATGAAATTATTCGTCCGGTTTATCATTTGTAACATCCTTTTTTGGTTTTCAGAATCCAAGCAGTTCCATCCATCCGATAACGCTTATTACGCCACACACAATAGCAATCATTATCCCGCATCCAACCATACCCACTTTCTGCTCGATTGGTTGTATGTCCCAAAACAAATATTTAATCCGGTTCACTCTCCCTACCCCCTCCCAGAGCCTTTATAGCGGCCATACATACAGCATGTGGTAATGACTCACTGAAATCCCATGCCAATAATCTTGATTTTGGATCACGAATTTGGCATGACCACGCGAAATCGGCTTCGGAATTACTCATGAATACCGACAATTCTCGCCGCCGCATCTCTTCGACAACCAGTCTCATTCCGTCCCATGTGGTGGAGAAGTTGGGTTCCTGCATTCCTAATTGCCCTGATTTGACGACGCCGTATTTCCAACTTGGAGGGAGCATGCTTTTGTTCGTTACAACCTCCCAGCCAAGTGCTTCTGCAACTCGTTTATCCAGTTCCGGTCCCGGTTTCATCCTCTTTTCCTCCCATATAGGGAAGCGAGCTTAGCCCGCTATCCCTGATTAATCCTCCTTTATTCGGCCTTAGGATTCGATTCCGATTTCTTTCAAAACCGCACTTTTTACCTCAACTGCCGAAAACATAACATATATCGTACCGTCCCCAAAATCGTTCACAATTTCACCAATCGGCCCGCCTTTCCAAAACTTCCGCATATTCGACTTTCCCCATCGACCGGGTATGCGGAAACCAACTTGTGCCGTATCGCCTGCAAGTTCAATTTGCCGATCACAATGTTTGATGATCTCTTGTGGTGTCATTCCACCGTCACCCCGATTTCTTTGAGGATTTCGCGGGCGCGTTGGCCTCCGTCCATTTCATAAGGCGAGTAAACATTCTCCCAGTGCCGCGTGCTTTCGTCCAATTCGTGATTCTTCTCGTCTGCATACCAACGCAATCCCTCGATCAGCTTGTCCCGTTCTGCTCGTAACTGCTCAATCTTTTCACGACTTTCATCCTGATATTCATTAAACAAGCGGTATTGCAATCTTGCTTCCTTCTCCCACTTTTCTCGTTCCTCCCGCAACTTCTTGACTTCACTAGCCGCATCTTGGAGAGCGTCACGCATGTTGGTATTTCCTTCATACACTTCCCGTACTACTTCGTCTTTCCTTTCCAGTTCGGAGAGAAGGAAACGAATATCTTTCGATAAGTCGGGCAAGTTTACCTCAATCTTACTTTCACAACCATCTAAAAATTCAGCTTTCACCCGTATTTCCGCCAACTTCTTTTCCCGGTCAGTCATTGTTCGGTTCCTCCAGTCCGGCGACTTTACCAGTTCCTTTACATGTCGG
>NZ_BOVJ01000020.1 GCF_018403665.1 Paenibacillus cisolokensis | reverse complement strand
GGAAGGCGATACGCTTGAAACGCTTAAGGTAGAAAACAATCTGCACGGTGCCTCGCATCTGCGCGACCGCATCGTGTTTGGTGTTGCCTTTTTCCCTGAGTCATCGCGTTTTGGGCCAAAATAATTTCCAATTTTCACGAATCAGGGACTTGACATATTACCACTGGACTTATCTACCGATTGCAAACCATTTAATCATAAACGTGCCGCCGCCGGTATAGTTATAGAACTGACGAAGCCAAGCTCCAAACCTGTCGCGGTATGTGCATATAACAGAAGAATTAGCTTGCTGATCACTTGTCTCGATCGCCCCAAAAACAGCATATGCGTTGGATGTAAATGCAATAGGGTATGTTATAGTAACATTCGTATTGGCTGGTGGTTTATCAACTAGACCCCATTGCAAGATCAATCCACTAGCAAGCTTTTGGTATCCGCTCGATACGATGTTTGCGGCATTATTCCCAGCATGCCATACATCATAAACTGACGACCCTGACCGAAAACGAAGCCAATCTTCGTGTAATCGCAATTCCGCCACGAAATTACCGGAAGTATCCAATTTAGCCAATGCGGCGGCATCATAGGATGCGGTATATGAGAATATCGCCCGCCGCAAACCATCTTTCCAAGCTTCAAATTGTGGGTTGTTGGCACCTGTACGACGGCTGCGTATAATGTCATCCACATTTAAAGCATTATTCAGTACTGCGTCACTTGAAGTCATTGTCAGGCGCGTCTCTATCGACGTCCCATTTGATGCATATTTGCGAATTTCTACATTACTATCACCGACTGTAAAGAGTCCACGACGTACTCCACCGACTTGCATGTCTACTTCTGCATTTGTTCCCATGTTTGCGTTTGCTCGCAAACCAGCCCATGCCCCAGACGAGTAAAGTTTGTTTGAACTACTATCCCTCCTCGCGAGTTCTGTCCATCCAAGCCATCCGTTTGGCCCATCATGATAATTGACCCAAGTGATATTTTGATAATCCACTCCTAAAACATATCCGAAAAGGTTGCCGGAACCTGTTGTAAAAAAGCATGCCCTCGGGTCGATCTTGGAGGACCGTTTACTGCCCCGCTGATAACGTAGAACGTGTGCATACCTTGTCCGAGAGCTATCAATTCCGCTAGAAAGTCTCTGGATGGGTCAGTTATTGATAACTTAGGGCCGCCATTGTCCTGCGTGATTTTTGTACGTTGCGCCGAATCTATCTTTGCCTGCACCGCGTCGACCTCGGCCTTCCGCGCCACATCATCGCTTGCTGCCGGGGCGGCAAACTTGGCTCGACCATTCGCATCTCGCTGAACGATTCGATTTGCCGTTGCTGCGCTGGTTGCGCCGTGTGCCCCATTCGTTATTGCAGTGTGCGCGTCAAGATCAGTCTTCCGCGCCACATGATTGGCGTCCGTCGGCGTGCCGACCTTAAATTGCCCAGCTGCATCTCGCTGCACGATCCGGTTCGGCGTCGCCGCATCCGTCGCACCGTGTACGAGCGTCGCGTTTTTGTGGTTGTCGAGAGATTCCGCCATGTCATTGATTTCTTGTCCGATTTGGTTCATGTCCTCCGGCATGACCGAATCGTTCAAATTCCAATCCGTTTTCGCCATTCCTCATACCTCCTTCACTTCGACCGTCTGCAGCATCATCGTGTCCGATGCGATCGGCACGTTGACCTCGTGGGACGACAGCACCTTGTTCGCACTGTCCTTCAACTCGATCAATGTAATAAGCGGCACGTCCGACACCGGCACAAGGTAGTTCAGCGCCAGGACGTTGTCGGTAACCTGCTTGACTTCGAACTCCGCAATTTCGTAATTGCCGTTTAAAACGACCTTCGCAACCCGTCCGCCTACATATTCAGCCAAATCATGCAACAAATGCTCTGCAATCACGTTACGACCACCTCCGGTCCCAAACTTGCGAACGGCTTCTCGCCCAGCTTCCAGCTGCCGTCCAGTTTATAATTCCACGCAACGTCCCGCCGGGAAATGCGCTCCTCCAACCCGATCGTCCCTTTAATTGAGGTGTTTTGCTGATAAATCAGGTTGGCCGGCTTGATGGTCTCGATGGTATGGATCACTTCCCGGAACACATTGGCGTTTTCAATATTGGCGGTTACGGTCAACACGAAGCTGCGGACATCGACGGATACGACCGTCATGCCCGGTCCGACCAGCGCGTCGAGCTGCTGCTGCAAGTAATGGAGCGTAAACGGCGGTTTCGTCCGGTAGCGGTTCAGAACGCGTTTCTTGCGAAACGCCAACGACTCGGTCTGCGGATCGGCTTGTATGCCTAGCATTTGCTCCCGCCGTTTGATCGCCTGCAGCCCCGATGACGTTACAAATTGATCCAGAAGCAGCCCCTCGACCGCCGCCTGCGCATCCTTCACTTCGGCATCCTGCGTACGGGACAGCTCCGCAAAATCGAGAATATCCAGCAGGAACGGCGGCCAATGCTTGCCAATGGTATTCGTATCAGACATGGACCGTCACCGCCCCCATTGCCGGAATCTCCTCTTCCCCTAGCGTCACGTTGCCCGCTGCGCCGTTGATCGTCGTTCCCGCCACGTCGATCACGCCCGGCACGGTCAAGATCGCCGCCTCGATCAAAGCGACGCGTACGATAAGCCGCTCCTGTTCCGCCCATTCTTTTCGAAGGCCGAGAAGATACGCTTCTACGACTTCTTCAATCGGCTCTTGCACCTGTCCGGGCATAACGCCGCTATCGAGCGTGACGGTCGCAGCCACATCGATCGTGACGCTCGCCGCCCCCGCAATCGTGACCTTGTGGCCGATGGGGGCGGTGCCGAAGCCCGTCCCGCCGACATCAGGATCGATAACGCGCTGCACCTCTTCGACCAAAGACGGAGACGGGACGCCCCAGTCGGATGCGACAATCGTGCATTTGACCGTGCCGCCGCCCTGCCAAGCCGGAAACACTTTGGTGCCGCCTACGCCGTTCAAGGCGTTCACTTTCCGGATATAATCCGCAATGTTGCCGCCGAAAGCCGGCTCATTGACCGACGCATAGTACCGCTGTCTAAGCGATTCGTCCGATTCTTCATCCTCGCCGGGAACGATAATATCGGTCAGTTCTGCGCGGGCCAGTCCGGATATATAGTCGATCGGAAGCAAAGGGCCGAACAACTGGTTGCCGATCGTGCCGGCCTGTTCGCATTCCAGTTCGTAGACGCCCGCGGCGATTTTCCCGATCGCGACGTAATCGATGTCCCCAATGGAAAACCGGCTGCCGATCGGCACGTCGCAAGGGTTGCCCGCACTGTCCCGGAACGTCCCCCGGCGTCTCGCTTTCGTTGCCGGCGTCCGGTTGACGCCGAATTCGGCGCAGCGACGGGTCAAATATTCTCCGCTCGCCGTATCGGCAAACGACAAGTTCCGGTTAATGTCCAATTCCGCATACATGCCGGCCAGTTCCCAGGCGGCAGGCGCACATGCATTATAGATAACGGAACCTTCCCGCTTGTCGACGTTGTCGGGCACCCGATCCAGCATCCTCTGCAATATCGCTTCGTACGTTTGATGCTCATACATTGGCGTTCACCTCCTGTTCCATCTGAAAGTTCCCGAAAGTCGTATGGACCGTAAAACGTATCCGCAAGCCGTCCCCGGCCGTCTCGACTTCCACGTCCTCGATGCCGATAATACGGTCGTCCGGTTCCAGCGCCTCCCGAATCATCCGGGCTGCATCGGATCGGACGGAAGGCGAATGGGAGCCGACAAGTCCCGACAGCTCGCTGCCGTAATCGTACGAATAAATAAGATGCCGATAGCGATCCGTTCGCAGCGCCATATAAACGGCTTGCTGCATGGCCTGCAACCCGTCGGCCATACCGGCGATTCGTCCCGCCTCAAAATCCAGATGCCAGGTTCGGGACGTCTCTTCCGTTTCTTCGAGCGGACCTTGAATGATGCCGCCTTCCGGTATCATGTATCCCTCACCCGCCCCATCACCACATATTGCTGACCGCCTTGCACGCGAATCAATGCGACTTTATCTCCGGCCTGCAAACCGGGCCTGACCGTGTACAGGCTGCCGTTGATCTCGATCGTCAGTTCTTCCGTCGCATCCGTTACAATGAGAAATTCGGACGTCAGCGAAAACCGCTGATCCACGAACACCTCAAGCGGCTCCGTGCGGGTCACCGTGCCGATATGGACCGGATTTCCCGCTTCCACCGCTTGCGCTCCGGCTTGCTTGATGATGTCGATCATTCTCATATCATCTTCAACTCCAATGACATCGTATGGTCGGTTCCGTCGAAATCATGGGTACAGGCGTCGACCAGAAACGGCTGGTTCAGGCCGAGCTCCCGGATCAGAATACGCACATAGCTGCCCGCCCTGATCCGCAAATCGCCGAGCGCCTCGATCTTGAGCGACTTCGTCTCCCGATTTTCAGCTTCGCCAACGTATCGAGCAGCTTCTGAATCTGGGCGGCGTTTTGCTTCTCGTCCACCGACTGGTAAAGCTGCAGGATCCCCCAGCGGGCCATGTTGGCGCTGTCCCGGGCGACGTACAGGTCCCGCTTGCCGGTCTCCCGGTTGTCCTGGTACAGCACAATTTTGTTGTATGTGTCCTGATCGATCGACGTTTTAAAGCTGTAGCCGTGCATCAGACTGCCTTCCCCGATGTAGAAGTCGACAAGCATATCCTCCACATTGCGGAGCGTCAGCCGGCCGAAATCGTCGTACAGGACAAAGTTCAAGCCTTTGTTGATCAGCGTCAGATCAAGCGTTTTATAGATAATGTCGAGCAGCTTCTTCCCGTCTTCCACCAGCGTCGGGATGCTGTACACCGTATCCGCGATATACCCGAGCGACAGCTTGAAATCTTTGGCGATCCGTCTGACGACGTCGGACGCTTTGACATTGGTCAGCACATACGTATCGGATGCATGCAAATAGCGGATCTGGTCATAGGCTTTCATTTTCACCGTCTCGTCCGCCCCGCTTTCGATCGCAAAGATGTAACCGTAAAAGACATTCCGGCCGTCCTTGCGCACCCGGACGATGTCGCCGTTCCGATAGACAAAAGCATCGTTATCCGCAAAACGGGGCTTTACAAGCGTAAAGTCGAGGCTGCCGGGACCGCCGATCCGGGTCGTTTTCCATTGCACGCCGCCGACGATGTCGGAAATGTCCCATACATTTCCGTTTTTATTGTCGAGCAGCACTTCAAGCATCGGCTTTCACCCCCGCGGGAAGCTTGATGACTTTTCCGACAGGAAGCCGCCGGATCTCCGCGTCGGATATCCGGTTTAACTTTTGCAACTCCGGCCACCTGGCGCCCGATCCCAGAAACCGTTTGGCGATGCCCCACAACGTGTCGCCCGCAACCATCGTGTACGTCTTGGGAATTTGCCTGTCGTTCGCCCTGCCCTTCTTGCCCTTCTTCATCTCGGAACCGTCGGCCGTGACAACGACCCGGCGCGGGCCGTAATGTCTGTACTTCTTGAGCTTCAGCGTATACGCGATGTCCCCCGAACCGGCCGTTTCTTTCCACTCGAACGACTCGATGCTGGCCAGCGTATTGATCTCGAAGCCGGCGCTCGTCAATACGAAAAGAATCGGCTGGTTCGTTCGCATCCAGCGATTGATCGTCTCGACATATCGGGCCGGAGGCATCAGATCTTTCACCGTGACAAACGGATAGGGCTGCGCCGGAAAATGCCGCCGAACTGGTACTCCGTCAGCTTGACATCCTTGATGACATTAATTTGCCCGAGCCCCGCCACCTGATAGGTTTTCCCCTCGTTTCCTTCCGACACTTCGATGGAGGACGGCATGAGAGGCATGGTGAGCGTTTCTTTCCCATTGTTGAAGGACAGCTTCACTTCGTAGCTCATGTCGCATATACCCCCTCGGCAGACGCGGCGAATTCCTCTTCCAGCATCGTCCGAATGCGGGCGACGAACGTTTTTCGTCGCTGCCGCTGTTGATGTCCCCGGTTTGAACGTTGACCGTCGGCGTCAGCGTGACGAAGTTTTGAATGTTTTTCATCTCGGCCAGCTCGCGCATCATTTTCAGATCTTCGCTGGAAATGTCGACGGTCTCGTTAATCCGGCCGACCTCGTTCACCCGGTTCATATCCGGCATTTTGCCGCCGGCAGGAACAGCCGCGGCCGCGGCCGGTCCCGGGGTCGGAACCGCATCGGCGCCTTGCGCCCATTTGTTCGAAGCCTTGCCCGCTTCGAGCAGGGAATCGGGCAAGGAGTTCGCAGGTAATTGGTCTTGGTATGACTCCAGCTTTTCTTTCAACTTCTGCTGGTCCGCCGCTGTTTCCAAAGCCGTTTTATCCTTCGCGGAGTCTGCCATTGCGCTTCCGGACTCAGCCGCTTCTTTGGCGGAGGAATCCACATCGATGTTAATACCAGGAATTTTATTTATAAAGGAAATAAACTCCTTTACTCTATCGACTATAGATTTCCATATCCGCTTAAATCCGGCGGCAAAATTTTCCTGGGTCTGTCCAAACCTGACAAACGCGAAAATAAGTCCGAAAATTAGCGATGTAATGAGAACAATAGGATTCGCCCTCATCACCATATTCAGAACGGACTGGGCCAATGTCACGCCCCGGATCAGCGCTGCCAACGTCCCGACGGCCGCCGCTATGCCCCAAACGACATACTCAATGTTCGGCCAACTGGTGCTGATGACGTTGTAAAGCCATATTGCCGTCATCGCCATCACACTGATCAGCTGTATGCCCCAGGTCAAGCCGGCCGCCAGTCCGTCAAAAAACGGCTGGAACCTTCCGGACTCGAACGTCGCGATCAACATATCCAAAAGCGGCGTAAAAGCTTGCAGAGCCGTCATCCCCGACTGGATCAGACCTTCGTGGAAAGCGAGCGTCACCTGATTCCATTTTGCCGCAGGGGAGTCCATCATCGTCGCGAGCGCTTCCTCCGTCATGTTTTTCGCATTAAGCAGCTGATTCATGCCCTCGATAAACGCCGACATATCCCCTTGCTGCCCGGCCTTGTCGACTCCGCTGCCCGTCACCAACTCTTCGCCGATCTCGAACTGTCCGGTTAGGGCGCTGTAGTCGCCTGTAAGCGCATCTTTCATCGCGGCGGCCGCGCCTTCCAGCCCTGCCTTCGGATTGAGCTTGGACAACCGAATCGCCAGCTTGTTCAGTTCGCTCAATTCGGCAGGATTTGTGGTAGCGGACATAAAGGCCATGCTTGCGGAAACCGCAGCATTCGGGTCTTGTCCGTACCGGATCGCCTGCTTGCGCGACTGGTCGTAAATGGCCTTCCCGAGTTTCGGATTGCCGGCCTTCGCAATAACGGCGTTCAGCGCCTCCTGCTCTTTCATCGCCGCGCCGATCGTGGACGAGACAAGCTGCACGGCCCCCTCGACCTTCAGGAAAGATGAAGCGAGATGTTTCACCTTCCTTAAAAATTGGACGGATTTGCGGTCGGTTTCTTCTAATTTTTGGTTTACTTTTTCTTGCGCCTGATTCATTTCCGCTTGTTCATGAATGGTATTATTGAAGGTCTTGTTGATCGAGTCCGACGTCATTTGGTCAGCATCAAGCGCTTTATTGGATACGTCGGTGGACATGCTGTTGTTTAGAACATCCGCGGCGTTCATTTGCGAATCTCTGGACATCCGTACAAAAAATCTTTTCAGCGATTTCGGTAAGATCGATTTGGCCGTTGCGATGGGTATCACCCTCTTTCCGGTTAAAATCAAAAAGCGTCCGAGCAAATCGGACGCTTTTCGTTAAAATCGTAAAATATTTCGCCATCGTTAACCGCATAAACCTTTTAACCGGTCCATTATTTGCGCTTCGCTTTTTCATGCTTTTCCGTTCCGCCTTCAGGCGAACGTCGATGCAAGCGATGACGAAAGCCCGCTCCTCCCGGGACATTCCGGCGAATTGGCCCGGAAGGATATGCAGCTTATGGAGGGCATAGTAAGCGTAATTCGCCTCCGGATCGCCCTCCTCAATCAGTTTTTGCTTCATCGATCAGCTCGTTCATATCGCGGTCGAAGCCGCTCAGCCGCTGAATCTGATTGACCAGTTCGGCGATCTCGCCGGCCAGCAGCACCTTGTTCAAATATTCCTCCGGCGTTGCGCAGCCGAGCTTCTCGATGCTCGCCGCATTTCTGAAATCGGGTACGACTGTCTGATTAATGACAATGGCGCTGTTGAACCTCTCGACATCGAGTTCAAATTGCCGGCCTTTCTTCAGCCTCATCGAACGTTTGCGGATATCGTCGAATTCCTTGCTCGTCATCGCCCGGATCTTGAATTTCAGAACGTTGCCGTCCCGATCCTTGAACCGTTCGGAGATCACGACTTCCTCTGTCAAATTGTCAATCGGATTCGAGTTAAGAAACTCCTGCAGCGTGCTCATCGATATCCCCTCTCCTTCGTTATACGCCTCTCAGTGTATTGAAACTCTCAAGTACCTCGTAGCCGTCGAACGTGAACGCCATTTCCTCTTCCAGCTGATCCTCGCTCGCCGCGTCGAATCGGGCCGCGATTACGCTGTCGAGATTGCAGTTTTTCAACGTTACGATTTGCTTGCCCGTTCCCGATTGCGGGTCTTCGTTCGTGACTTGCAGATCGAAATAGAAATCCCGGCCCGTTTCGATATATTGGGCCATCAGCTCGCGGAACAGGGACGTGACGTAGTAGACGGTCAGCGTTCCGCTGCCCGACCAGCCGGCGGCTTTTTTGCCGATACTCGTCTTGCCCAGCACCGGCACGTCGGATTTGCTCTTCTCGATCGTCGCTTCCAATGACTTGGCGTAGAACAGCTCTTCCACCCGGCCGTTGATTTTTGCCGTAGCTTTGGCCATTTTGCCGCTTATGGCGTCGGTTTCGCGAAAAACATGCGCGTTCACTCCTTATTGGACCGTAACGGTCATATAAATTTTTCAATCGAATCCACCGGCTGCACCCATTGATTGACGATGACGGCATCGCCATTCTCCCCGGGCAGCACCTCAAGATCGGTTTGGGGATCGAAGTTCTGCACCGCCCCGATATTTTGATATTGCTTCGTCAGTCCGATCAGCTCCGACTTGAACAAATTCCGTCCGTCGTCGTTGTTCGGCACTTTGCCAATATAAGAGCGGCTGAATGCTTTCATATAATCGTTCGCAAGTCCGTCCAGGACGCGAATGACCCGGTTTTTGCCGAACGGCTTCGTTTTCGTCGGGGTAAACGTGTGCAGCGTGTTGATATCCTGCTCGACGACAGCCTGTCCGTCCATGGCCGTGAACAGAAATTCGCCGGCCTGCAGCGCGGCGGCAATCTCGGCATTCGTATATTTCGGCGCCGCGTCGACCGCGCCGTCGTAGGCCGTATAAGTCAGCGACTGGTTTGCCGCCGCCGCCGCCGTTGCGCCGGCCGTCCAGGCGGTCGCCTGCGCCGCCGTCAGCGTCGTGCCGTCCGCCAGCACAACGCCGTTCTTGACGCTGATGACGCCTTCGTAATCGGCTTGCGGATAGTTTTCCAGGACGACCTGAAGCTTCTTGCCTTCTTCGTCCCGAAGCCGCTTGACGAACGACACGAACAGACTTTTGACCGCTTCGTCGTTCGCCGGCAAGCCGATCGTATGGACGTCGTGCACTTCGATCGCCGCCAGATAGTCCGCATAGTCTTGTACCGTAACGTCACCATCCTCGCCGCCCGTAAGCGGCAGGCCGGCCGTCTCCGTCAGTTCGCCTGCGCCGTCGAACGCCACCCAATCGTTAGGCTGAAGCTCCTCGATCGCCGCCGCCGTCTGGACATCGACCTCCCGGCCGGCGACAAGCGTCTTGACTTCGAATTTGCCGCTTTCGTCGATATGGCTCCGAATGATGATCGAAATGTCGTTTCCGCGCAAGCCGCCATAGCGGGCCGTAACGTGAAGGTCGCCCAGCGTGGCCGACGCGGCGGTGCCGGTATTCAGGCGGTACAACAGCAGCGTCCGCGCCCGTTTCAGCGCCTCCCGCACCAGCAGCAGCTTCGGATCGGCGATGCCGTATCCGAGTGTATTGAACGGATCGGCGCCCGCCTCCACCTTGACGACCGTACGGGCCGGCCCCCAGGAAAGCGCAAGCGGCAGCGACACGATGCCGCGCTCGCCCAGCGCGCCGAGCGGCTGGCGTTCCCCCTGAAAGTTAACGTAGACGCCGGGCCGCACTTTGTTCTGCGTGCTCCATTTTCCTCCCGCCATGTTACTCCACCTTCCTCTTCTTAAAATCTTGGATTCGTTTTTCGGCTTCTTTCAACGTGTACATTTTGCCGTCCTCGAGAGCGGCGGCCGCAATATCCTTTTCGACCCCTTGACGCCGCTTGGACGACATGAACTGTTCTTTGCCAAATGTTTTTTTCTCGCTCATTTGACGTTCCCTCCCTGCTTCAACGTTTGCATCGTCGGGTCATTGTGCGCCGGCCGCCATACATGCATGCCGTATTCCGCATAAAAGCGAAGCATGCCGCCGGCGATTTCGAAGCGCATCTTGGCGCCGCGCACCGGCCGTTCCCCGACCGCGATCCATTCCAGCGCATCCGTCAGCCGCTCGGCCGCCGCGTTCATATCGTCTTGGCTGCCGCTTGAAGGATAATACTGGATGGCTACGATATGCCTGCGCATATAACGTCTGCCCTGCTCATGCGTATGCGCCGCCTCCAGCAGCCGCATCGCGATGCAAGGCGGCGACGCGCCTTCCCCGATCTCTCCGACCACGACCGGAATATCCGGAAAAGCGTGAACAAGTCCGGCGAGGACGCCGTTCTGCACATCCTGGAATGTGATGCTTGCCAATTCGCCACCCCTTTCCTGCTCGAATCTCCTCTTTGCCGTACGCACCGTTACACAGCCATCTTCCCATCCGCCGTTATGCAATCGGCACCATCAGCGCTTCACCTCCCAACCCCCGCGACCGTTCCGTAACGGCATGCCGTTCGTCGGCTGTCCGGGGAACGAAAAAAGCGGCCTTTCCCCGAATGGAGAAGACCGCTTTCGTCGTCTTCGATATTTTTGGTACGATACCATCATAACACGGAAAAACGGGCCTTGGTACGACTGCTTTGCGACTCGAATGCGACATCGTTGCGACATTACGGCGACATCGACGCCAGCTTGCGGTATTCGGCTATCGCCTTCGGCTGCCAACGTTCGAATGTGCGGCGCACGACGCCGAGCTGCTCGGCCACCTCGCCGGCCTGCATGTCCTCAATATACCGCAGCCTTAACAGCTTCGCATATTCCGGCTTATAGGAAGCAAGGGCGTCCAGCACATCGTCCACTTGCTTCACCTTCGCCTGCAAATCCTGCAGTTCGGCCAGCCTGTCCAGCAAGGCGTCGATGCCAGTCTTCTCCTCCCCCCGGGCTTCGATGATCTTCTCGATCTTGCTCCGGATTTCCCGGAGCTTGCGTTCGTCGTCGGGATCTTCGGCATGCGCCGGAATGGCGGCCAGCTGCGCCCGCGTACCTGCGGGGCGGCTCGTCAGATAGGCATGGGCTGTCGCCTCCAGCTCCTGCTCCCGCTTGGTCAAATACATATACGACGGCATTTTGCGAAGCTGTCTGTGCAGCTCTTGCAATTGATCGTCTTCGCCAAACCGGCTTACCTTGATGCCGTCTCCCGCCGAGCAGTTTTCCAGCAGCCTGATCCTCGCCACCATCCGCTTGTAATTCGATAATTGCTCAATCACTTGCTGATCCGTCATCATTCGTCACCCCATGATCGTCATTTTCACATTCGTTTTACTCGCGTCAATCCACCTAAAGTAGACACCCATCTGCGCGAATGCGGAAATGTTTGCCTCTTCACCCTAAAATTATCGTTGTTTGCTCATAATATTCTACCAAAAGTAGATTGTCAATCGTCAAAATTTCACCTTTCGGTTGATTTATTCCCGATATCCGTTATAATCTACTTAAAATAGATTGGAGTGATCGTATGGGCGCCGGCGAAAATATTAAAAAGCTGCGCAACAGATACGGGTTAAGTCAACAGGAGCTGGCGGAAATTGCCGGCGTCACGAATAAAGCCGTATCCGCATGGGAGAATGGGCACAAGGAGCCGCGGATGGGCACGATCGAGAAAATCGCGAACCATTTCGGATTGAGAAAGAGCAGCCTGATCGAAGACGGCGGCATGGATGCCGAATGGGCTGCCAGCTCGGCCTCCGCTCCCTCCTGGGCTTCGTCCCGGGACAAACGGGATTTCAAGCGGATGCTCGAGGAAGATGCGCCGGTCATGTTCGACGGCGTGCCGCTTGACGATGAGGACAAGGAAAAGGTTTTGAAGGTTATGGAAGCGATCTTCTGGGACGCGAAGAAGAAGAACAAGAGGAAACCAATCAACGAATAGCGGAGGGCTGGAATGGATGAACTAATCCGTAAACTCATCCGCAAATACAAAACGAACGATCCATTCGAACTTGCGGGTTGCCTGAATATTACCGTCTGGTTTTGCGATCTCGGACGAAACACACGCGGGATGTATTATCGCAAGCTGCGCCGCCGCTACATTGTCATTCATGAAAATCTGGACGAACGCTGGCAACGCTTCGTATGCGCTCACGAGCTCGCCCACGACCGCCTGCATCCCGGCTTCAGCCGCTTCTGGCTGGACGAGCAATCGTTCTTTCACCCCGGCAAATTCGAGCGCCAGGCCAACAAATTCGCCATCCGGCTGCTGACCGCCGGCGACAGGCTGAGGCTTCACGAATCCGTTGCCGATTTTCTGAAGCGCAACGACATTCCCGAAGAGATGGTCAAATTTTATATGTAACGATTCCGTGCTAACAAGCTCCCGGGCAGATGAAAACCGGGAGCTTGTGTCGTATCATTGGCCTTACTTAATATAGACGCTGCCGAACGGCAATATTTCGCGCAGCAGCCGTTTGATGAAGCCGTCGTCCGCGAGCTTGTCCTCCAACTGCTTGTCCGGCGAACCGGTCTGGATCAGAACGGCCCCCGAACCTCTGATCTCCCATTGCACGTTCATATGTTGGCTCGCCAGCGAATTGCCGTAAACCGAAAGCCGGATCGACGCGTCCTCGGGGTATGCGATTAACGCTGTCCGGTCGACGAACAACGGCTGTACCGGGTCCAATTGCACGCTCGTCATGCCGCCGACGGTGAGAATGCCGAGCTTGCCGGGACCGTTGAATTGCATCCGTACCCATTCGCGCGTAATCCAGACCGTCTTCCATTTCAAAATTTTGCTCTTGAACGTCATCCCGTCGGTGAAAAACGCCACATGCCGAAAATCGAACAACAAACTGCTCCGTTCGGGAATGTCGAGCACCTCAAGCGAAAAGCCGGCAGGCAGGCCCAGCACGAACATCGACGGCCCTTGCAGCCGCGAGCGAATCCATTTCTTCTTGCGGTACGCTCCTCCCAGGTCCATAAAGCGGTCCTCCCGGTTGCGAGGCGAGCCCTGGTACGCAATAATCGACTTTGAGTGCAGCACATGCACGGCTTCGTCCGCCTCCAGCGCAACCCGGGCATGTCCGATCGGCGACGGTGCCGTAACGATCATGGCAGCAGCGCCTCATTCCGTTCTCTTCCCTGCCTGCGCCAAACGGTATACCGCCATATCCGAACCGACAGCGCATAGGCGAGCAGCAGCAAGACGGCGGCGGCTCCTGTCCACAGCGCTTTGCGGATGAACGCTTTGCGTTCTTGCTCCATCTGTTCCATACGCTCGACCAATTGCCGGTTTTCTTCCTGCAGCGTTTTGTTCTCCTGCCGGTAGCTGTCGTTAATGCTCTGCAATTGCTCCTGCCGGTCAAGCAGCTCCTCGATGCGCTGAAGCGATTGCTCCAGCTGCTGGCGCTGCGTCTCCAGCTGGCTTTCCAGCTGCTGCGTCGTCTCCTGGTAATATTGTTCGAGGCTTTCCACCTTTTCCGGCGCCTGATATATATCTTTGATGCGATCGATGACGCCGGCTTCCGCCGTACGAACGGCGGCGGGAAACAGGAATAAGGCCATAACCGCAATCAATAGCCGTTTTCCCGGTTTCATGACAGATCACCCGCTTCGAATAGCTCTCTGGTTACCATTTCTAGGAATACTACTATTATTCTATCATGTTTTGTCATCCGCTGTCGAAAAAACAATATTGGCGCGATATGTTTCGTACTGCCCTTGCAGCAGCCATTGACAGACTGGATGTCGGCCGGCTATAATTTCATTATTAGATAATTTTCTAAATATATTTTGAAGCGAGGAGTCAGGTGCCGCATGTCTTTGAATGATACGTTTAAAGCGTTGGCCGACCCTACCCGCCGCAAAATACTCGATTTGCTGAAGGACGGCGACCTTACGGCCGGGCAAATCGCGGAGCACTTCGATATGACCAAACCGAGCATTTCGAATCACTTGAACATTCTGAAGCACGCGGGTCTCGTCTGGGATGAACGGAAAGGGCAAACGATTGTGTACTCGCTGAATACGACGGTGTTCCAGGATGTTATGAAGTGGCTGATCGATCTGCAACAATCGAAAGGATGATGCGTGATGAGAAAATGGACTTTCCCTCTTCTGTCGGCCGTTGCGGCAACGGTCGTCAGCCTGACTGTTTATGCCGACTTGCCGGAACGGATGGCGCTTCACTTCTCCCGGTCGGGATCACCCGACAACTGGGTCGGCAAACCGTTCGGCGCTTTCGCATTGCCGGTTCTCATCCTGCTCCTGTCTGCGCTGATCATATTCTCGGTCAAGCTGGAGAAGGACGAGAACAAGCGGCGCCGTACCGAGGCTTCGATCGGCGCCATAGCCGCCGTCGTTTCGGCCGTGCTTCTTGCCGTTCATCTGTTCATCGTCGCCTACAATCTCGGATACGACTTGAGCGCCGCACATTTTGCCGTCGTCATCGTCGGCATCCTCTTCATTCTGATGGGCAACATGGCGCCGCGTTTGACGCAAGGGCCGCTGCAGTGGCCGAAGCTTCCCGAGCACATTATGCGCAAGGCATTCCGCTTTCAGGGCCGGGTCATGCTTGTGCTCGGGTTCGCATTCATCCTGCTTGCATGGCTGCCCCAAAGCTATATTTTGCCCGCTTTTTCGGACTGATCGTCCTGTTCATCCTTATTACGGGCGGCAGCATCATGTTTTTCGCACGCGCGCGGTGATTCGCGCTATTGACAGAAAAGACACCTGATACGGTGTCTTTTTTATTTCGATGACGATACGGCCATCCTTTCCATCGCCGCGTTCCGTCATCCTTTGACGTTCAACGTGCGCAGCCGGTTAAGCGCCGCCGCCAGCTCGTATTTTCGCGGCAGCGCCAAATCGCCGGGATGGCCGTCGTAAGGGGAAACGGCTTCGAGCCCCTGCTCCCCGACGGCCGCATACAGCCGGTCCACCATCTCGCGCAGCGTCGTGCGGCCGTCCGCATAGGTTTTCGCCAGCGCCGTCAGCATACAGGCAATCGCGCGCGTCTGACTCGGATCGACGAGCTGCTCCACCAGGTCGAGGGCGATTTCATGCGTACCGTAGACGATTTTGGACAATCCCTTGGCATCCGCCTTCTCCCGCTTCCCGCGCGTAGCGTCGAAGCTGCCGGGCAGCACGACCCGCGGCGTCACATCGCCGAAGCTGTCGCCCCCTTCCGGCTTTCGCCCGTCATCCAGTTGGCGGGCAATCCGCTTCGCCTCTTCGGTCACGTCGACAGGCTCATATTCATCCAGCATCAGAACCGTGTCCGCCGCATGAAAATAGTCGCCCGACCCGCCGAGCACGAGGATGGTGGATACCCGATGCTGTTCATACAGCTTCCGCACTTTGTCGACGAACGGCGTAATCGGTTCTTTCCGCTTCGCCACCAGCGCCTGCATGCGGGCGTCGCGAATCATAAAGTTGGTCGCGCTCGTATCCTCGTCGATCAGCAGCAGCTTGGTTCCCATCTCCAGCGCCTCCATAATGTTGGCCGCCTGAGAGGTGCTGCCGCTTGCGTCCTCCGTGGAAAACCGCCGCGTATCTTTGCCGAAAGGGAGATTCGAGATGAAAGGCGATATGTTCACCTTCTCGACCCGCCGTCCGTCCTCGGCCCTGATCTTGCATGCCGAATCGTCCGTAATGACATATTCCCTGCCGTCTCCGGGAATGTGGTTGTATACGCCTCTTTCGATCGCCTTGAGCAGCGTGCTCTTCCCGTGATACCCTCCGCCGACGATCAGCGTCACGCCGTTTCGAATCGCCATGCCGCGGATCGGCTCCCGGTGTGGGAGCGGAATCTCGACCTCCAGCGAGGCGGGCGAGCGGAACGGCACCGCTTCCCGGCCTTGCATCGGACGGTCGCTGATGCCGCTTTCTCTCGGCAGAACCGAGCCGTTCGCCACGAACGCGGCGTATCCGCGGGCCTGCAGGAAAGCGCGTATCGCCTCCTGCTGATCGGCCAGCTCCCAGTGCGCCCTGAGCCGCGTCCGGTCATACCGGAACAGCGCTTGCCGCAGAATGGCCGGCACGCTTTCGCACAGCATCCGCGCCGCTTCCTGGCCGAGCACCGTTCGGCCGGCCGCAGGCAGTCCGACCGAAAGCCGCACCTCGATTCCGTGCTCCTCCACTTTGACAGCGGTCCGCGGCAGCACTTCCTGGCCCGGGCGGTCGACCGCGATCATGCCGCTTTTGCCGTGTCCGACCGGACGAATCCCGTAACGGCGAATCGAATCGGCGATGCTGCGGGCGAAGAAATCTTCCACCGCAATCCGGCGGCAGCGCGTGCGCAGCCATTCCGGATCGGCCGCCGTCTCCTTTCCACCGAATGCGACGCGTATCCGGGACGGCGCGGCAAAAGGGTCCGCCTGTACATGATCGATGTGCAGAACGAACCCGTCGCCGGCATAGGAGCCGGCAATGTCCCGGTACGCTTTGTATCCTTTACCGTCAATGCGCTGCAATATTTGTTTCAATCTTTCCATTGTCCGTTCACCTGCACGCTCCGACCTTTCAACGTTCCGTTGTCGGGACCATCGTTTTCAAAATCAAAGTATAATTGTACCGTCGAACGGCTCGTTTGTCTAATCGACCCCTCGACCAAAACGGGCGTGCGCTTAGCCTCCGATGCCGATCAGCATAATCCCCGCGGCAATGACGGCGGAAGAGGCGATGCGCCGGATACCCTGCTGTTCCTTGAGCACCACGATACCGAGCAGCGTTCCGAATACGGTGCCGATTTCGCGGATCGGCGATATGTATCCGACAGGGGCGAGCCGCATCGCGAAGAGAAACAATAAGTACGACAGGGGCGAAAGCAGCGAACCGAGCAACACGATTTTCCAGCCGTTCGTCCATTCCCGCTTGATCTCCCCGGAACGCAAAACGGCCGGCGTCAGCGCCAGTACGAAGCCGAGATTGGATATCCCGAGCAACGCGACGGGCGAAATCGCGCCCACGTTAATTTTGTCGGCCAATACATAGCCGGTTATGAACAGACCGACACCGAAAGCCAGCAATACCGGCTTGAGCGTCATTCCGCTTGCGCCGCGCCGCAGCGACCAGCCGCTCATGACGGCAAAACCGGCAAACAGACAGGCGAGTCCGACCCATCCCGTGAATGATAACGACTCGTCGAACAACGTCATGCCGAGAAGCGGAATGAGCAGCGTCGGCGTCCCGCGCATAATCGGATACACTTGCGACATGTCGCCATGGCGGTAGGTAGCCGACAGAAGCAGCGCGTATCCGCCTTGCATGGCCATCGATACGGCAAGGAAGACGTACCCCCGAACCGGCAACGGCGTGCCGGCGAGCTCCGCAACCGAATACGGCAGCAGCGCAACGGTCGAAACGAGCATGATCAGCCATAAAAACACGCTTTTGTTGCCGCTTTGCTTCGCGAACAAATTCCATACGGCATGCAAAAAGCCGGAACAGAGCACCAGAAGCACCGCGATCGCAACCACATGATCCTCTCCATCAAGGGAATTAAGCAGTTTCAATATATCACGGAAATGCACACAAATACAACTATTCGTTATTAAATCAACATTGCATAATTCTTCGCATAAACCTGTGCATTATCCTCTTTGCAAGCACCGATACGATTCACCGATAATACGAAAACGATAACCGATAATGCAACCGAAATGCAAAAAGGACACCTCTAGCGAGATGTCCTTTCAGCAGCCTTTTGCAGTAAATCGTTCGCGATTTGTTTAAACTGAATTCCGTTGGTGCTCTCGATCTTGGCGATCCAGTCCGGGCGAATGGTGGACGCACCGCTGAATGCGCCGCACAATGACCCTACGATCGCGCCGTTCGTGTCCGCATCGTCGCCGATATTGATGACCGATACGATACCGTCGGCCACATCTCCTTCTGCGGCGTAAAATACGCCGAGCGAAAGCGGAACCGATTCGTAGCACTTCATGCCCGCTCCGATATAAGCGTACAAAGTCTCGCATATTTCCTGGAGCGGCTTATGCCGCAGTTTATCCACCAATTCGACCGCCAAGCGAATTCTCGCCGCGATGGAAGGCGCCGGTTGATCGAATCCGAGCTGTTCGCCTTTCTCCGCGCCGGCGATGGCCGCCATCATGACGTCGATCGGCTTGCAGTCTCCCTTCACCGCTGTGGAAATCGCCGCGGCAACGGCGCAAGCGGAGGCAACGCCGGCCCGGCTTCCATGGGACGGAAGCGCGGACGCTGCCGCTTCCTCGATCGCCTTCGGCAAGTTGCCGTGGTAAAAATGCCGATTGGCCCGACCCGCATGGCCGCTCCGTTGGTATCTCCGTTCTTCCCGGCTTCAATATAATCGCCGCCGGAAAGGATCGTCTCCAGAAATTTGCGGGTGCTGGGCCCGATTACCGTCGATTCCAGCATCTTATGCCGCCGGGCCCACTCTCTCATCTTCTCGACGAACGATTCCGTGTCAAATCGTCCTTCTTCGATCAGGACGGAGGAAACGATCAGGCTTTCCTGCGTGTCATCCGTAATCCCGCCTGCCTCGACCGAGCTGTGCGCGGTTTGCTCCGCATCGGGACTTACAAAATCCGTAATCCTTCCGTAAATTCTTTTGATCTGGGAAGGCGGCATAAAAGAAGCGGGCATCCCCATCGCATCGCCTATCGCGGTCGCGATCAAGCTTCCGTAAGCCCTGTCCAGCAACGAGTCGTTTCTCTCCATAATTTATCTCACCTTGCTTTCTCCATCATGTCCGTCACGTCTTGCAATGTAAATCGACCATGCGGGCCCATGATCGTCGTTGTGATCGCACCGCATGCGCTGGCCATTTTAACGGAAGTCCTCAGGTCGTGTCCTTTGGACAACCCGTACAGAAGCCCTCCGGCAAAGCTGTCTCCCGCCCCCGTCGAATCGATGCTGTTCACCGGGTAAGGCGGAACGGTAAAGTAAGCGCCGTCGGTCCACACTTCTACCCCTTGGCTTCCTTTCTTCAATACGATATACAGAATCCCGCGCTCCCAATATCCGGAGAAATCCCGACGATTCCACCCGAGCTTCCGTTCGAGCAGCTCCAATTCGCTCTCGTTCGGGATGATCAGATCGGCAAGCCCCAGCACAGCAAGCAACGTATCCTCCGAAATCGAGCCGGCAAGCGGCCCGGGATCGAACACCACAAAGGCTCCCGCTTCTTTCAGCTTCTTTAACTGCCGGACAATTTCGCGGTCATATTCCGGATCGAGCAAATAATAGCCGGTTACGTAAACATGGGATACCCGCCCGCACAGGTCGTCGTCGATCATGCCGGATTGAAACTCCGCTTCGCACCCTTTGTACGTCAGGAACGTTCTTTCCCCGTCCTTCTCGACAACGGAAATGCAATAGCCGGAATTCCGCTGCTCCGCATACCGGATCGCAAGCTCGGAAAATTGCCGCTGCTTCAAATACTCCCTGATTTTGCGCCCCCATGCGTCGTCGCCGACCGTCGAGACGATATGCGGCGTCATGCCAAGATTTTGCAAGGTCGAGCCGACGTTGATCGCGCAGCCGCCGACACGGAAAAAGAATCGGTCATCAGGGCGTCTCCGCCTCTTTCCGGGTAACGGTCGACCAGCACATACTGATCCACGATTATGCCGCCGAAAATGACGATTTCCGTTTTGTCCGCCATCGCATAAACCTCACTCCGTTAATATGGTTTGGTTTTCAGCACTCCAATGCAGACATACCTCGTCACCTTGGCGGAATGCGCGGGCATCGGCATCGTTCTGCTGCTGCACTTTCAATTCATGCCCCATCACTTCGACCAAATAGGTGGACAAGCTGCCGACATATGTGATGAATTTGATCGTTCCTTTCACGCCGGTATTTGCGGAATCATCTTGCGTAAGACGAATCCGTTCCGGCCGAATCGACAGAATCAACGGCTTTCCATTTTGGACGCGGGAATCGGAAGGCTCGACCGGCACGACAAGCTTCCCGCCGCTGTCAAGCTGGAACACCGCTTTATCCCCGGACTTCTCCAGCACGGTTCCTTTCAGGAAATTCGAATGTCCGATAAATCCGGCCACGAACGTATTGACCGGCTTCTCGTAGATCTCCTGCGGGGAACCGATTTGTACGATTTTCCCTTCTTTCATAACCGCTATGCGGTCCGACAGCGTCATCGCTTCTTCCTGGTCATGCGTTACGAAAACCGTCGTAATGCCGACCTCTTTTTGAATCATTCGCAGCTCGATCTGCATGGCGGTTCGCAAATTTTGTCGAGCGCGCTCAAGCTTTCATCCAGCAAAAGCAGCGACGGTTTGATGACCAGCGCCCGCGCCAGGGCGACACGCTGCTGCTGACCCCCGGAAAGCTGTTTCTGTTTTCGGTTCTCGTATCCGGTCAACCGGACCATCTCGAGCGCTTTCGCCACTTCCTTCCGGATATCCGATCTGGACATTTTGCGTTGTTCCAGCCCGTAAGCGACATTCTGCGCCACCGTCATATGCGGGAACAAAGCGTAGCTTTGAAACACCATGCCTACGTTTCTTTTGTATGCGGGCAGCCGATCGATCACTTTGCCGTCTATGGAAATTGTACCCTCATCCTGCCGCTCGAATCCGGCCACAATCCGCATCGTCGTCGTTTTACCGCATCCGGACGGGCCGAGCAGGGAAAGGAAGGCGCCTTTTTCGACTTCGATGTCGATATGGTCGAGCACCTGGTTCCCATGGAACGATTTCGATAAATTTTTAATCTCCAGATAAGCCATGGCAACCCCCTACTTAAAAATGTATTTCAGCGAAGTTCTCATAATAAAGAAAATGATGACGAGCACGCTCGCGGTTGCGGCCAGCAGTATGGTCGATACCGCATTAATTTCCGGCGTAAAACCGAACTTGATGGAGGAATAAATCTCGATCGGCAGCGTACTGGAGCCGCTCGGAATGAGAAAGTATGAAATAATGAAATTATCGAAAGAAATGACGAACGAGAGAAATCCTCCCGCCAGCATAGCCGGAAACAGCAAAGGCAGCGTAATCCGGAAAGCGGTTGTCCATTCGTTCGCGCCCAAGCTGGCCGACGCTTCGTTGATGGTGAGATCCAGGCTTTGCAGCCTCGCTCTGATGACCAGCACAGCATAGGGAAGCGAAACGACGACATGCCCGATCAGCAAAACAGGATAGTTCTTGTCGAGCCCGAGTGCGCTGAGCAGCAGCAAAAGGGACAAGCCGAGAATAAGCCATGGAATGGTGAGCGGCACGATGACGAGCGAATTGATCCATTCCTTGAGCTTCGAGTTGGTCTGGACAACCCACAGCATCAGCATCGTGGCCAGCACGACGCAGATGAAGCCCGTCGCAGCCGCGATATACACGCTGTTCAAGGCCGCTCCGATCAGCGTGTCGTTGCCGGCCAGATCCTTGTACCAGCGCATGCTGAATTCAATAGGCAGCGCGTTGTACCTTGAGGCGTTGAACGACATCAACATAAGCACGAGAATCGGGGCGTACAGAAACAGCATAATGAGGGATGCGTAAGTCCATCCGAGCACTTTTTTCACCATTTTTTACGCCTCCTCTTTCGAAAACCGGGAGAGCACGGCCATGCAAATGAGAACGATGATCAGCAAAATAAACGAAATTGCCGCTCCGAAATTCCATCCGTAAATTTCAAAGAACTGATCCTCGATGACCATGCCGATGACCGAGCCTTTCGTTCCGCCCAAAATGCGGGGTTCGACAAATACCCCCAGGCAAGGAACAAAGACCAGGATGCACCCGGAGATGATACCGGGCTTGCTCAGCGGCAGGACGATGCGCCGGAAAGTGGTAAAAGGCCCGGCTTTCAGGCTTTTCGACGCTTCGATCAACGCGTTGTCCACCTTCTCCAGCGACATGTAGATCGTGATGACCATATACGGGAAGAAAATATGGACCAAAGCGATCACGACCGCATACTGGGTAAACATCAGTCCTAACGGCTCCGGGCCAATCAAGTGCAGCTTGCGGAGCACGATTTCCAAAATCCCGCCTTCCCGAAGCAGGTTTTGCCAGGAATAAGCCCGTACCAGCTGACTGGACCAAAAAGGGATGATGATGGCCATCAGCAGCAGATTTTTCCGCCGCTGATGATCTTGACCATCACATACGCCATCGGATAACCGATCAACAAACAAATCAGGGTGACGTAGAAGCTCAGTTGAATCGTCTTCCACGTCAGTTTCAAATAAAAGCCCTTCTGAAAGAAGTCCAAATAATTTTGAAGGGTAAAATGGCCGGCGGCTCCGTCGCTCAGGAAGCTGAAATAGACCATAATAAAGAGCGGAACCACGCAAAAGGACAGAAGCAGGAACGCCGCCGGACTCATCAGCCAAATCTTTTTATTCAAGCGAGGTCACTCCTTAACTGCGCATTAATGCGCCTTCACTTCCTGCCACAGTTCGTTCCATTGTTTTTTGACCTCGTCGCTCCGGTAGGAAATGAATTTCAATTTGTCGATCGACGATTCGTCCAATCCCATCTCTTTAATGAACTCGGGATCCAGGTTGGCGCTCGCTTCACTGTTGACCGGAGCGGGGCCGCCTTTATTGACCCATGCTTCCTGGAACTTGCGGTCGATCATGTAATCGATGAACTTATGGGCCAGATCCACGTTTTCGGAGCCTTTGACGATCGCCCAGTTATCGACCCATCCGATCGCGCCCTCTTTCGGGATGACATATTTGATGTTTTGCCCTTCTTTTTTCATCGCGGCGGTTTGACCGCTCCACATCAAGCCGATATCGATCATATTTCCGGCATAAAGCTTGGAGAATTCGTCCCCGGTTTTCCAGTATGTCAGGTTATACCCCTTTTGTTCGATCAGCTTTTGCTTGATCGCTTCCAGATCGGAAGGCGCGTTCGGATCCTGGCCAAGCGCAAGAGCCGCTATCATGACCGCATCGTTGAAATCGTCCCGAAACGCGATTCTCCCTTTATACTTCTCGTCCCAGAACACTTGAACGGAATCGATCGGGTCTTTGACTTTGTCCGGATTGTAAGCGATAGCCGTCGAACCCCAAACCCACGGCACGGCGTAAACCTTGCCGTCCTTTACGTTCTCGGGGAGATGTTTGAACGGCTCGTAAATTTTGTCATAGTTGCTCAGCTTGGAGGTATCGATCTCTTCCAGCAAGTTTTCTTCGATCGCAACGGGAAGAATCGATGCGTTGGGCAGAATGACATCCAGACTTCCGGCACTGCTCGTTCTGACTTTTGTCAGCAATTCTTCTTCGGAAGCCATATATTGATGTTCGATCTCCACGTTGTACGTCTCTTCGAATTCTTTGATCAGCTCGGGATCATTGGAGCCGTAGTCTTTCCAGTTTACGACTGTCAGCGTTTTCTTTTTTCGTTCGGCACAGCCGCGTTTTCTTCTCCGTCAGAAGCTTTTCCGCAAGCGCTTACAGCCGTCAGAATCAATATAAGAGCAATCGCCGCCGATATCTTTTTCATGTTTCTGATCATCTCCTTAATCGATTGATGAACCGGATTCAGTTCATATTGGTCATAATTTTAAACTCGACATGCGGACCGTAAACGACCTTGACCTTTTCGATTTCCGTGTTGTTCTGGTCGAATACGACCCCTTCCGCCTTTAAGAGCGATGTTTCGTTCTTATCGACCTGCAAAATTTCCTTGATCTTGTCATTGACCTCCTCGGGTGACAATGTAATTTCCGTGCGTCCCGGGTAAATGCGATAGTCATTCCGCAGCACGTTGTACAGGGATTCTTTTCCGAAGTCGTAGCGCTCCAGTCCGGGAAACAAGGAAACGGGAAGATAGGACGTGTCGACCGTCAGGTACAACACCCCGGTATCTTTTTTGACCCCGCGCGCCCTGACCAGCTTGAAGTACGCTTTGCCGCCCATATTGACCGTCGTTTGTTCCAATACTTCGGATACCGCGACTTCGTTGCGGCTTTTCAAATAATCCGTAAATCCGCCGAAATTCCAAATGCTGTACTTTAGCGGATTTAACCGGACAAACGTGCCTTTCCCGCGAATCTGTTCCACCAGGCCTTCGGTCACCAGCATGGAAATGGCCTTCCGTACCGTTCCCCGGGTAGTCTGGAACATCTTCATCATTTCCGATTCGGAAGGAATGGCTTCGCCTTGCTTGTACTCCCCATTCAAAATTTTTTCTCTGATAATTCTTTGAAGTTGGATATAGAGTGGAGCGAAATCATTCTTGTCGAGTATGATGCTCACCTCCCAACCGATTATACAGTTATATAGTTGTCCACTTATGTGTACAAGTTGATTGTAACAGATTCCCATCTGGACCGCAAGCACTAAGTAAAATTACCTAATCGAATCGGATGCGAGACTATTTTCATAAAAAAAAGCGTTCCCTCTTCCCAGGGAACGCTTCAAAATGGACTGCACGGTCGGCTGTTGCCGCTGTTAGCGGCTGACGATTTCGATGCCGTGCTGCCGGTAGGCTTCGACGATGCCCGGATCGATTTTCGAATCGGTAATGAACAGGTCCACTTCCGCATAGTCGCAAACCTTCAGCAGCGAAACGGCGCCGAACTTGCTGCTGTCCGCCAGAACGATCGTCCGTTTCGCGATTTTCATCAGCTTCTTCTTCAGCTGCACTTCGCCGATCCCGTAGTCGGTCACGCCCTGCTCCGGCGTCAGCCCGCTCATATTCATAAAGAACGTATCCACATGAAACTGCTCCACGAACGTTTCCGCCAGTTCGCCGACGACACATTGCTCCTGGTTGCGGATGACGCCCCCGGCGAAAATGATCGTATAATTCGGCATGCTCACCAGTTCATTCGCGATCGGCAGCGAATTCGTCAGCACGGTGAGCCGCTCCACCCGTTTCTTCAACGCTCTGGCAAACGCCGTATTCGTCGTGCCGATCTCAAGCGCGATCGATTGCCCTTCTTCCACATAGCGGACGGCCGTCTCCGCCAATTCCCGCTTCCGGTCGGCAAATTGCGTTTCCCGCACCGTAAAGGGCAGCTCCCGGGTATAGTCGATTTCGGCCGGAATCGCGCCGCCATGAACCCGTTTCAGACAGCCCATCCTCTCCAGGTAATCCAAATCGCGCCGGATCGTTTCCACGGAAACGCCGAACAGCTTGATCAGCTCGGCCGTTTTGACCGATTGCTCCCGGTTCAGTTTCTGCAGTATGGTCTGGTGCCGCTGCTCCGCAAACAAAATGGCCGGTCCCCTTCCTCTTACCTCGAGCTCCAACTTTATAACGATTATATCACGAAACCGGATGCGAACAGCTCTGTCGTGGCTACGCAGAAGTATGCGAATCCGATCAATGCCAATGCAAAACAACCGATCCCAATCGGGTCGGTTGTTTTGCAATCTCCAAGGGATACGGCTACCCTTGATTTTTCAGCATTTCTTGCAAGAAAGTGGGCAAAGCAAAGCACTGGCGCAGTATTTCCTCATTGGCATACCGCGCCTTCTTGTCGAAGCGGATGCTCTCCGGAGCGGGAAGCGCGCGTTTCGAGCCGATAGTGAAGCTCCACAGCCCTCCCGGATAAGTAGGAACGACGGTCGTATACAGTTTGCGGTGGGGGAATAATCGGCCGATCCGTTCATACGATTTCAGCATGACGTCCGCATGAAAAATCGGCGATTGGCTCTGGCAAACCATCAAACCGTCTTCTTTCAATGCCCGGTGCACATTTTGATAAAAATCGAATTCGAACAGCTGCTTCGCGGGTCCGACCGGGTCGGAAGAATCGACAATAATGACGTCATATTCGGCCGCGGCCTGCTGCACGAACTTCACGCCATCCTCATAATGATACCGTACGCGGGGATCGGACAAGCCCCCCGATACTTCCGGCATGTAACGTTTGCTCGCCCGGACGACGGCCTCGTCGATTTCCACCAGATCGATGCGTTCGACCCGTTCGTATTTCGCAGCTTCGTTCGCAGCGCCGCAATCGCCGCCTCCGATGATAAGCACGTTTCGAGGATGAGGATGAACGGACAGCGGGACATGAGCAATCATCTCATTATATATATAACCGTCCATCGAAGTCGTCTGCACGACCCCGTCCAGTACGAGCATAGGGCCGAAATCATGCGAGTCCAACACCATCACATGCTGGTAAGGACTCGTTTCTTCGTGCAGAATGTCCTTGATCCGGTAGCTGATTTTCAAATGATCCCTTTCATCCTCGGTCAACCACAGCGTTCCCTGTGAATTTTCAATATACTTTGGCGACCGTACCATTTTCAACCTCCCGATTTGTATTATCGTCTAAGACACAAACATTATACCAAAGATTATCCCGATTTTTCCCGCAAAGATCGAGTAGGAGGGGGCGG